>JAAOZX010000163.1 GCA_012274225.1 Comamonadaceae bacterium
CGGCTTGCCTTCGGTCAGAGTCCCGGTCTTGTCCACGATGAGCGTGTCGACCTTGCGCATGGCCTCGATGGCCGCTGCATCGCGAAACAGGATGCCCTGGGTTGCCGCGCGACCGGTGGCCGCCATGATGGACATCGGCGTTGCGAGCCCAAGGGCGCAGGGGCAGGCGATGATGAGCACCGCCACGGCGTTGACAAATCCGTACACCCAACTGGGTTGCGGGCCGAAGAACCCCCAGACGAGCAGCGTCAGGATGGCAATGGCAAAGACGATGCTGACGAAGTAACCGGCGACCACATCCGCCAGACGCTGCATCGGGGCGCGCGAGCGTTGGGCCAGCGCGACCATCTGGACGATCTGCGATAGCACGGTCTGCGAACCGACCTTCTCCGACCGCACCACCAGGCTGCCGCTGGAATTGATGGTCGCTCCTATGACCTTGTCGCCCGGTCGCTTGGTGACGGGTAACGGCTCGCCGGTCAGCATGGATTCGTCCAGGGCACTTTCGCCTTCGAGCACCACCCCGTCGACCGGCACTTTTTCGCCAGGTCGCACCCGCAGCGCGTCGCCGACATGCACGTGGGCGAGCGGAATGTCTTCCTCCGTGCCGTCCGGGTTGAGGCGCCGCGCCGTCTTCGGAGCCAGCCCCAGGAGGGACTTGATCGCAGCGGACGTCTGCGACCGCGCCTTCAGCTCCAGGATCTGTCCGAGCAGGGTCAGCGAAACGATCACGGCGGCCGCCTCGAAGTACACGCCGATGCGACCGTCCATGGCGAAGCTGGCCGGAAAGACGCCCGGTGCGACGGTAGCGACCACGCTGTAGACATAGGCCGCAGTGACACCCATGCCGATCAGCGTCCACATGTTCGGGCTGCGGTTGCTGATCGATTGCACGCCGCGGACCAGGAACGGCCAGCCGGCCCACAGGATCACAGGCGTCGTCAGCAGCAACTCCAGCCAGCTTTGCCGGGGCAATCCGCCGTGCACCAGTCGGTGACCGAACATGGCCAGCAGCGTTGCGAAGACGGTCAACGGCAAGGTCCACCAGAAGCGGTGGCGGAAATCGATCAGCTCCGGGTTCTCCTCGTCATCCAGAGTGGGCATCACCGGTTCCAGCGTCATGCCGCAGATGGGGCAGTTACCCGGTGCGTTTCGGCGGATCTGCGGGTGCATCGGGCAGGTGTAGATGGTGCCCTCGGGCGCCGCGCCCGCCGGTATCGGCGATGCCTTCATTGCGGGCTGCTGATGATCGTGGCCGTGTTCGGGATGCGGGTGTTCAACGACGTTCATCGAAGCTCCTGTTGAGCAGTCACTGGTAGCTGGAGCTCAGGTTGTGCCTGCCGCGCCGCAGGATGAAGGGAGGCGCGTTCGTACGATACGCGCAGCCTTAACCACAGCCGCAGCCACAACCGCCGCGTTTCGCCTGAGGAGTTGCTGCCCGACCAGGCTCAACCGGGACAGGGGTGTAGCCCGCCTCCTGGATGAACTGTTGAAGCTCTGCCGCATCTGCATTGCTGCTTCGGACTTCCACTCGGCGGCTGCCGAGCTGGATGTCGACCTCGGCGTCCCTGTCGAGAGCCGTCAGCGCGTTGGTGATGCGGCTGACGCAGTGTCCGCAAGTCATGTCGTTCACTTGAAAGGTGGTGTTGGTCATTCAGATTCTCCTTGATATATGGCACCAGTATTGGCCTTCCCATGATGTCAAGGTCAAGCGCCAATTGAGAATCTGACGAATTTGTAATCGCAGCGTCAGCCGTGTGGCAGGAGACTTGCCACTGCTGCGTATTGCGAAATAAATGCCTCGCGGGTGCGAGGCATTCACATCGGACGACTACTTGCGGAACCCTGACAGAGCCCGCCGCCGCGGTCGATCGGGAGACAAGAACTTAGAGCTTCTTGGCGTCCTTGGCCTGCAGGTCATCGGTCGAGTTCCCCTTGCCGGTATGAGCCTTGGCCAGATGCTTGCGTTCCGCGGTGGCTTTAGCTGTGCTGCTGCCGGAGGCCTGCGCCTGGGGCTGTTTTGCCCTTGCGTCGGTACCGTGGGTCTTGGCGTTGTGCGTGGCTTCGGCGGCCGCCTCGGCCTTTTCGCTGCCCTGCTTCTGGGCTTCTGGCATGACGGTGCTGGCAGCCTGCGCGAAGGCGCCCGTGGCAAACATGCTGGAGAGAATGAGAATTGAAAGCTTGTTCATGATGAAGGTTCCTTTGGTATGAACTGGACGGACTCGGTCTGTTCCTCCCGGGTCCAGGGGAAGGAACTCTGAAAACTTGAAATACAGGTGGAGTCAGGCTATGACAGCCGGCTCCGGCGGTTGCTCAGTCACATGAGCTTGTGGACCTTGCCGTGGTCATGGCCGGGCTTGGCCTTCGGCTTCGCCGTCCCCGCGGACGCAGCGGGGGAGGCCATGGCGCACCCGGCCATCCTGGCCGCGGGGGTGCCGCGCTCGGCGCCGTGGTCGTGCCGCGTCGCCTGTGAGGCGCAATCGTTCGGCATCATCGTCGGCGTTACTTCAGCCTGCGCGGGAGCTGGTGGCGGCGCTTCCTGGGCAATGGCCGCAACAGAGGACAGCGCCAGAACGGCGATTGGCAAGAGACGTGGGAACAACATTTCAAACTCCTTGAAGTAGAGGGGCAGGCACCAGTCGGGTGACGATGCGGTGATCAGGCGGGGTACAGTTGCTTGAACGCGCCCATTTCGGCGTCGCTCGGGGTCGCCGGCGCCGGGTTGTGCGCGATCTTGTCAAAACACACCAATTTGCCGTTTTGCAAGGCCACGATGTGCTGCGGGAAGGCATACCCTTCTTGACCGCCGACGTAGCGACCGCCGTCGGCCATGACCGGATTGCTGCGGAATTGCAGGTATTCGTTGGTGACCTGCTGACGGGTGGTGCTGCTCTGCACGGGACGGTCGACCCATCCTCTTTCGCCGCCGACGAAGACGCTGGAACTTTGCGCAAAGGCGGCCGGAACGGACATGGTGGCCAGGGCGATGGCGATGACGTTGGTGCGGACTGACATGGTGAAACTCCTTGAACGATGTTGCGATTTCTCTCCCGGTGGGGAGCCGGATGCAACCCTGCATCACGGTTCCCACTGTAGGAACCGCATCGCCACGGCACGCTGACCCGGAGATTACAAATGCGTCATCGATGCGAAGCGAATCGATAGCCCTGGGCGGGCATGCCTATTCAAGGGGATGGAGAATCGGCTACCGCGCCACGGGCCGGGATAGTGCCGGGCCGGGCACATACCACGTGATGTGCCGCTCGAACGACCCAAGGAACCCAATGAGAAACTTTCACCTGTTGCTCGCCGCCGCGCTGATTGGCGCCGCTTTTGGCGCCGGTGCGCATGAAGGACAAGCTCACAAGGCCGGTCCCGTCGTCAAGGAACAGAAGCCCTGGGGCATCGCCGGAGACGGTCAGCGGGCCAGGAGAGCCATCGATGTGGCCATGACCGACAACATGCGGTTCACTCCGGATCGAATCGAAGTCAGGCAAGGCGAGACAGTGAGGATCGTGATCCGGAACAGCGGCGCGACGCTGCATGAGTTTGTCCTCGGCAGCAACAGGGAACTTGACGAACACACCGCACTGATGATGAAGTTTCCGAACATGGAACACGATGAGCCGTACATGGCTAACGTGAAGCCCGGGGAATCCGGCGAGATTGTCTGGAAATTCAATCGGCCCGGAAATTTCGCCTTCGCCTGTTTGATCGCCGGCCACTACCAGGCCGGGATGGTCGGCAAGATCAAGGTAACCCCCGTGGGGATTGCCCGGGGCACCGCCAAGGGCAAGAAAGCCTGACGACCATTCAACCCGTTTCTATGCCAGAAAGCGGAGCCAGGCTGAGTAAACAGAGCCGGCAATCGCTGCCAGGGCCACGAGCATCCTCGCGATCCTGAGTAGTGTGACTGCCGCACGATGTCCCCGCTCGGCATCGTAGTGTCTACCCACCAGGAACCGAGCGACACGGTATTCCCAACGCGCGCGGTTTCGCAAGACCTCTACACGGGTCACAGATTGCCAGAAGATGATTCCAAGGATGAGTCCCGCCGCATGGCTCAACCCAATGCTGACCGCGTAGGTCATGAATTCCCAGAGTTCGTGCGACGTGTGGGGAAAGATATCATCCCCATGCATGAGCGCTGACACCACGTTCATGCCCAGGGTGGCGACCAGGGCGAGCATTGCTGAACAGAGCAACCATAACGCGGGCATCCGCAATCCGCCACTCGCAATGAGAAAGCCAAACGGCAGGGGAATAGCGACAGCCGCAATCAGCATGTGACGCGGGTTCAGTCCGCCTAACAAACTCATCAGAATGTAGTGCGTGACAAACAGCATCATCACAGGCAACCCGCATAGCACTGCGACTTCCCCGATACGGGCGCGTCGTTCACCCTTGTGCGCCACGTGTCGGGCGCCCGTGACGTTCCGGTCGCCCACGCCGATGGCGGTTTCCAACGCAACCAGCCGTCGCTCGGTCTCATCGAGCCTCGCCTGGAGCAGCCGAAACGCGCGAGTGTCAAATCCGCAAGACGGGCAACGATCAGCGGAAGAGCCGGTGACTTCGCCGCAAGCAGGACATTGGAACGTCGTCATCGGCTTTATGTCGCCGAACCGCGGCCGAAGGGGAGCCAGTGATCCATTTCGCTGAATATTTCCATTATGGCCGTTCGCCGTTGATTCCCGAGCCGGACTGTGAATGACGCTGCTACCGCACAGAAAGCGACAGGAAATCAGCGTAGCTCGACACCTTTCAATCCATTCTTGTGGGAAGACTCATGAAGACATTCTTTGCTTTGATTATGGGTACCCTGGCACTGTTGGGCACCGGTGCCACGTTCGCGCAGAGCGGAAACAGGATGAACGGCGGTACATGGGGCAGTGGCCGGACGGCCAATGGCTGGATGGGTGGCTATGGCGGGACGCAAACGCCTCCGCTTGTGATCGTCGTAGTCGGTTTGCTCGCCTGGATCTTCAAGCTCGGCGGCAAGTGCCTGAAGCCCGGGAAACCCGCCAGCCGCGGAAGGTAGGCCGTCGCGTGAGCTGCCGGGAGCGCGAGGTTGCGCATGGCTTCAGCAACGCACGCAAAGGTGCAGCAGGTGCAGGCAGCGCTTACCTGGTCGTCACGTTCTCATTCCAGATGAACGCAAGCGGACAGAGAGATTACAAATCTGTTAGCTTGGTTGATGCCGGGCACGGCGCGATCATCGCCATCGCTGCAGGCTTGAGGCGCGTCAACTTCATTGGTGTCGAACTCGCCTTCAATGTGGGTTGTCGATGTTTGACGGAATTACGAAGGACAGCTCCATGAAAATTCTCAGCCGCATTTGCCTATCAGGTGCAATCGTTACCGCAAGCGCATTGGCATGCGTTGCGCAGGCACAGGGCCTGTCGGGCGTGTCGAGCCACGATCACCATGCAGCCGCGCCTGGCGCCAAGCCGGCCGAGTCCAAGGCAACCGAGATGAGCGAGGGCGAAGTGCGCAAGGTGGACGCCGAAAACCGCAAGATCACGCTCAAGCACGGCCCGCTCAAAAATCTGGACATGCCGGCGATGACCATGGTTTTCCAGGTGACCGACGTGGCCATGCTGAACAAGGTGAAGGCCGGTGACAAGGTCCGGTTCGTAGCCGCCAATCCGGGGGGCAAGCTGACCGTGACGGAAATCCGGCTGGCCGAGTAGATCGCCGCAAGGCCTCGGTGCATGCATCTGGGAATGGATCGGGGAGGTCGCGTAGTGAAGATTCTCGTGGTCGAAGACGAAGAGAAGGCGGCGGAGTACCTGCGCCAGGGGTTGACTGAGAGCGGCTACACAGTGGAGATTGCGCTGAACGGCACGGATGGCCTGCATGCGGCGGCGAATGGCGATCACGACCTGGTGATCCTGGACGTGAACCTTCCCGGAATCGATGGCTTTGCGGTGCTGTCCGCCTTGCGGACGTCGAAACAGACACCCGTGCTGATGCTCACGGCGCGCGGCAAGACCGACGACAAGTTGCGTGGGTTCGATCTCGGCGCCGACGACTACCTGGCAAAACCATTCGAGTTCCCGGAGCTGCTCGCGCGGGTGCGGGCTTTGCTCAAACGGGGACAGCCGGTCGCAGCCGATTCCAGCCTGAAGTTTGGCGATCTCGAAATAGACCCGGTCCGCCACCGGGCCACCCGGCAGGGACAGCGGATCGATCTGACGGCCAAGGAGTTTGCCTTGCTGACTCTGCTCGCGCAAAAGGCAGGGGAAGTGCTTTCGCGCACACAGATCGCTTCGCTGGTCTGGGACATCCACTTCGATTCGGACAGCAACGTGGTTGAGGTGGCGATTCGCCGGCTGCGGGCGAAAGTCGACGACCCGTTCACTCAGAAGCTGATCCACACTGTACGCGGGGTCGGCTACGTGCGCGAGCACCGCCAGTCGGCCCAGTGAAACTGAGGTCGCCTTCCCACGCCTCGCTCGCGCTGCGGATCGCGCTGGCCAGCGCGCTGTTCGGCCTGGTGGTCGCCGCGGGCGCTATTGCAGTCGGGTTCTGGACGTTGTCCCGGCAGCTCGACGACCGGGCGGCCACCGAGATGCAGGGCCGCCGGGACCTGCTGGTTCACCTTCTCGCGAAGGTGCCTTCGGTGAACGCCGTCAGCGGCGCGAAGGACAGCTTCGCGGATCTGTTTTTCGGCCACGATGACCTGCACCTGGCTTTGGCCGATCCATCGACAGGGCGGGTCCTGGCTGCTTATTCGGACCCCGCGCTCCATTCGGTGATCGCGATCGGCCACGCGTCAGCGGTGCCCGATACCGTGCATTCATGGACCACGCTCAGCGGCACCCGATTCAGCGGCATGCACGGCCTGGCCAAGGTGGCGGACGGGGGTGATGTCCGGTTCTACCTGTCGGTCGACCGGCATCGTGACGGCGCGCTGCTGGGCGGTTTCATCCAGGCCACGCTCCTCGCCTTGCCGCTGCTGTTGATCGTGGTTGCGGCCGGCTCCGGCCTGATCGCCCGCACCGGGCTCGCCCCTTTGCGTCGCTTCAACAGGCTCGCGGCATCCATAGGAGCGCAGTCGCTCAGCAAGCGGATATCGCTCTCCGGCTTGCCCGGCGAGCTCGAGGAGCTGGCGCGGGAGTTCAACAACATGCTCGAGCGAATCGACGAGGGCTACCGGCAGCTCGAGGACTTCTCGGGTGACCTGGCCCATGAGATGCGCACCCCTGTGGCCACGGTGCTCGGCCGCACGCAGGTGGCTTTGTCGCAGACGCGCACAGCGACGCAGTTGCGCGAGGTTCTGGAAGGAAACGTCGAGGAGTTCGAACGATTGTCCGCGCTCATCAGCGACATGCTTTTCCTGGCGCGTGCCGACCATCACGTCACCGCCGTCAAGAGCGAATCCGTTGACTTGGTGCTGGAGGCGCAGAAAGTGGCTGACTATCTGTCGCTGGTCGCCGACGAGAAGGCGCTGCAACTTCAGGTGGTCGGCACCGCGCCGTCGATCCCGGCCGACCGTTTGCTTGTGCAGCGCGCCATCACCAACCTGGCATCGAACGCGATCCGACATGCGTCCCAGCAATCCGACATCTCAATCCAGATCAGCTCGACAGAACGGATCGCGACGCTATCGGTCACAAACAAGGGGGAAGGCATCGCGCCAGAGCACATCGAGCGCATTTTCGAGCGGTTCTACCGGGTCGACCCGGGACGAGCGCGGGGCGAAGGTGGCAGCGGCCTGGGATTGGCAATCGTTCGCTCCATTGCAACCCTGCACAATGGCAAGGTCGAGGTCATGAGTGTCAACGGGCGGACCACCTTTACGTTGTCATTCCCGATTGCCGGCGTGCGCCAGCCCGCCTAGCCGAGACCGCTGCCTGAGCTGCCAGCAGTGCCAGGCGATTTGCTCCTCTTCCTTCGGCGGCATCACCCGTGCGGCGCCGATGGGGATGCCCAGCTTGTCCAATCCCTCGCAAATGGCGGCGCGGGCCACCGCGTCGTTCTCGCCGATACCGCCGGTGAAAACCAGCAGGTCCACGCCGCCGAGGACGGCCGCCATCGCGGCAATCTGCTTGCGCACGGAAGCGCAGAACATCGCGATCGCCAGCCGGGCGTGCGCGCCCGATGAAGAGGTCGAGGTTGCGGCCGCACGCAGATTGCGCAAGTCGCCGCTGAGGCCGGAGACGCCGAGCATGCCCGAGCGCTGATCGATCAGCGATTCGAGCGCAGCCGCGTCGTAGCCCTTTTCCCGAACCAGGTACACGAGCACGCCGGGATCGATGTCGCCGCAACGCGTGCTCATGACCACGCCGCCGGTTGGCGTCAGCCCCATGCTGGTGTCTACCGATGCCCCGCGGGCCACCGCGGTGACACTGGCCCCGTGGCCGAGATGGGCGATCACCAGCCGGGGTGGCAGGTCACTGCCCAGCTGGCGCACGATCGATTCGCCTGACAAGCCGTGAAACCCGTAGCGCTCGATTCCCAGCGCGCGGAGCTCGCTCGGGATGGGCAGCGTTCGGGCTACATCCGGCATGCCGAAATGGAACGCCGTGTCCAGGCACGCCACTTGCGGGATGCCCGGAAAGCGCGCCTGCGCTGCCCGCACCAGTGCCAGCGCGGGGGGCACGTGCAGGGGTGCGAACTCGGCCGCGGCTTCCAGTTGCCGCATCACCGCCGCGTCGATCAAAGTGTGGCGGCGGCATTGCGGCCCGCCGTGGACGATGCGGTGGCCGATCGCGCCCGGGGCCGGCAGGCCTTGGGCGTTCAATCTTTCCGCGATGTGGCTTATCGCCGTCTGCTCATCCCCCGCCGATTCCTCGTCGCCCGAGAGCAGCACGCGGCAGCCCGGTGCGCCGACCATGAACAGGCCGAACTTGAGCGACGACGATCCCGTGTTCAGGGCCAGTACGGGCAGGCCCAGGGCGTCGCTCATGCTGGCCACCGCCAGTCGCGTATCTCCGGCAGGTCCTCGCCGTGTTCGCTGATGTAGGCCTTGTGCCGCGCGATGCTGGCGTCATATCGACGGGTGGCGGCCTCGACCGTATGGGTCAGACGCGGGATGCGGCGTATCGCATCGAGTGCCAGCTGATAGCGGTCGATGTTGTTCAGCACCACCATGTCGAATGCTGTGGTGGTCGTGCCTTCTTCCTTGTAGCCGCGCACATGCAGGTTGTCGTGGTTGTGGCGACGATAGGTCAGCCCGTGGATCAGCCCGGGGTAGCCGTGGAATGCAAATACGATGGGTTTGTCGCGAGTGAACATGGCGTCGAACGCGTCGTCGTCCAGGCCGTGCGGATGCTCGGATTGCGGCTGCAGCGCCATCAGGTCGACCACATTCACGACCCGGAGGCGGATGTCCGGCACGTACTCGCGCAGCAGGGCAACGGCGGCCAGCGTTTCGAGCGTCGGCACGTCGCCGGCGCATGCCATCACCGCATCGGGTTCGCCGGCGCCGTCGTTGCTGGCCCACGGCCAGATGCCGGCGCCGACGGTGCAGTGGCGCACGGCCGATTCCATGTCGAGCCACTGCAGGGCCGGCGCCTTGCCGGCGATGACCAGATTCACGTAATTGCGGCTGCGCAGGCAATGGTCGGTGATCGCGAGCAGGCAGTTGGCGTCGGGCGCCAGGTAGATGCGCACCACGTGGGACTTCTTCTTGGCCACCACGTCGATGAAGCCCGGGTCCTGGTGCGAAAAACCGTTGTGGTCCTGCTGCCAGACGTGCGAAGTGAGCAGGTAGTTGAGCGACGCGATCGGCTGGCGCCAAGGGATCTGGCGACATGTCTCCAGCCACTTGGCATGCTGGTTGAACATCGAATCGATGATGTGGATGAACGCCTCGTAGCAGGAGAACAGGCCGTGCCGCCCAGTGAGCAGATAGCCTTCGAGCCAGCCCTCGCACAGGTGCTCGCTCAGCACTTCCATCACGCGGCCGTCGGCGCTGAGATGGACGTCGACCGGCTCGGTTTGGGCCAACCACGCCTTGCCCGTGACGTCCACCACCGCATCGAGGCGGTTGGAGGCGGTTTCGTCGGGCCCGAACAGGCGGAAGTTCGCGCTGCCCAGGTTCGCGCGCATCACCTCGGCGAGGAATGTGCCCAGCACGCGGGTCGACTCGGCCGGCGCGCCGCCTGGCGCGGCCACCGGCACCGCGAACGCCTGGAAATCCGGCATGACCAGCGGCGCCAACAACGCACCGCCGTTGGTGTGCGGGTTGGCGCCCATGCGCCGCTTTCCCGTCGGCGCGATGGCCGCGAATTCGTCGCGGAAGCGGCCGTTGGCGTCGAACAGTTCCTGCGGCGCGTAGCTGCGCAGCCAGTCTTCGAGCTGGCGGATGTGCTGCGGGTTGCTGAACTGCGCGATCGGCACCTGATGGGCCCGCCACGTGCCTTCGACCGGCAGGCCGTCGACCGCCTTGGGGCCGGTCCAGCCCTTGGGCGTCTGCAGCACGATCATCGGCCAGCGCGGCCGCTCCGGTGGCTGTGGCGCATACGAGGCACGAGCTGCAGCCTGGATGGCCTGAATCTGGGCGAGAGCGGCATCCAGCGTCTGCGCCAGTTGCCGGTGCACGATCATGGGATCGTCGCCCACCACGAAGTGCGGCTCGTGGCCGTAGCCGCGCAGCAATTCGGTCAGCTCCTCGCGACCGATGCGCGCCAGCACGGTGGGGTTGGCGATCTTGAAGCCGTTGAGGTGCAGGATCGGCAGCACCGCGCCGTCGCGCGCCGGGTTGAGGAACTTGTTCGAATGCCAACTCGTCGCCAGCGCGCCGGTTTCCGCTTCGCCGTCGCCGATGACGCAGGCCACGATCAGCCCGGGGTTGTCGAACGCCGCGCCGTACGCATGCGCCAGCGAATAGCCCAGCTCGCCGCCTTCGTGGATCGAGCCCGGCGTCTGCGGCGCCACGTGGCTCGGGATCCCGCCCGGCCAGGAGAACTGGCGGAAGAGCTTGCGCATGCCGTCGCGGTCGCGCGTGATGTCCGGATAGGTTTCGGTGTAGGTGCCTTCCAGATACGTGCTCGCCACCAGCCCGGGGCCGCCGTGGCCCGGGCCAATGACGTTGATCATGTCCAGATCGTGGTCCTTGATCAGGCGGTTCAGGTGCACGTACAGCAGGTTCAGGCCGGGGGTGGTGCCCCAGTGCCCCAGCAGGCGCGGCTTGATGTGCGCGAGGGTGAGCGGCTCTTCGAGCAGCGGATTGCCCTGCAGGTAGATCTGCCCGACCGAAAGGTAGTTGGCTGCCCGCCACCAGGCGTGCATCTTGTGCAGGAGGTCGGGGGTCAGGGTCGTCATGGTCATTCCTTGGCTGCGAGTGCGGCGTTCACGAGACGAAATTCGTCGAGACGACAGCTCCGTCGAGAACGGCGGCGGAAAAGTGACGTCCACCGAAATTCTGCCCCTCCGTTGATGGGAACTGGGACGCGCGGGTGTCAGCCTGCCTTCGCGCCCGCCAAGGCGTCGTCGACGAGGTTCCGCAGTTGCTCGTACCCGAAGCTGGGCAGCCCCTTGCCGTTAACGAAGTACTCGGGCGTCGCGGTGACGTTCAGGGCCTTCGCGTCTGCGACGTCCTGCTCGATGAGGCGGGCGACCTCCGGCGAGTTCATGTCGGCCTGCAGCCGAGTCATGTCCAGGCCCATGCGGGCCAGTTGATTCAAGGCGACTTCCGGATTGGCCCGGTGATTCACCACCCAGTCGGGCTGCGTCGCGAACAGGGTTTCGAGCGCCTGCCAGAACATGCCCTGTTTGCGCGCCGCTTCCAGCGCCTTCACCACCTGGTCCGAGCCCGGATGGAAAGGCGCATAGCGCACCGACAACTGGATCTTTCCCTCGTTGGCGGCCATCAGGTTCTTGACCAGCGGATAGAACTCGCTGCAGGTGCCGCACGCCGGGTCGAAGAACTCGACGATGTGAACCGGCGCGTCGGCCTTGCCGACCCGCGGCGAATGGGCTCGCACCAGCAGTTGCCGGTTCTGCGCCAGTACCTTTTCGGCCTGCGCGGCCCTTTGCTGGTTGAACAGGTAGGCGCCGCCCGCGAACACCACGATGAGCACGGCCACCACCGTGATGAAGAGACTTTTCTGTTTCATTTCGAACTCCTTGCGTGCAGAAAAACGAGAAAGCCGGCGATCAGCGAGAACGCGACCACCGAGAGAAGGGGAATCGTCACGAACCCGAACCATTCGACCTGGGCCTGCGAGCAGTCGATGCCCGGTCCGCAGGGCACTGCGGATTGGGGGATGTAGCCGGCCATGAGCAGCAGCTGATAGACGCCCACCAGCCAGCCGCCGAAGGCCAGGGGCAGGGCATAGCGCACCACCCGGGTATCGAGCGGGAACAGCCCCATTGCCAGCACCAGCACCAGCGGGAACATGAAGATCCGCTGGTACCAGCACAGCACGCAGGGTGCGATGGCCATGATCTCGCTGAGGAACAGGGCGCCCCCGGTGGCCAGGGCAGCGACCAGCCAGGCGGCGAAGACGAGCATCCAGGAAGTGCTCTCGTCAAGTGGAGTTGCGGAAGTCGTCACGGCATCACTCCGCGGGGGCGATGGCGGCTGGCAGGTGGGCCGCCGGCATCTGCGCCGTGTTGACCCGCACGGCGCGCCGGATCTCCCACTCCTTGACCAGCGCGTACAGCGCCGGGATCACCGCCAGGGTGAGCACCGTGGATGAAATCATGCCGCCGACCATCGGCGCGGCGATCCGGCTCATCACTTCCGAGCCGGTGCCGGTTCCCCACATGATCGGGAGCAGCCCCGCCATGATCGCCACCACGGTCATCATCTTGGGCCGCACCCGCTCCACGGCGCCTTCCATCACGGCGCCGTACAGGTCGGCGGCAGTCGGCGCGCGTGCCTGTTCACGGCAATGCGCCTTTGCGGCTTCCCAGGCATGGTCCAGGTAGATCAGCATCACCACGCCGGTCTCCGCGGCCACGCCGGCCAGCGCGATGAAGCCCACGGCCACCGCGACCGACAGGTTGTATTCGAGTGCCCACATCAGCCAGATCCCGCCAATCAGTGCGAACGGCACCGAGAGCATGACGATCACCGTCTCCGTGATCCGCCTGAAGTTGAGGTACAGCAGCAGGAAGATGGTGAGCAGAGTGACCGGAATCACCAGTTTCATCTTCTCGACGGCCCGTTCCATGTACTCGAACTGGCCGCTCCAGGTGATGTAGTAGCCCGGCGGGAACTTGACGCTGTCGTTCACTGCCTTGCGGGCGTCAGCCACGTAGGAGCCGATGTCCCGGTCGCGGATGTCGACGAAGATGTAAGCCGACAGCAGGGCATTCTCGGTGCGGATGCCCGGGGTGCCCCGCGCCACCTTGACGCGGGCGACCTGGCCCAGCGGCACCATGGTGCCGTCCATTGTGGTCAGCAGCACCTCGCGCTCGATCTGCTGCGGACTGCTTCGCAGCTCGCGCGGATAGCGCACCGTCACGCCGAAGCGTTCGCGCCCCTCCACCATGGTGGTCACCATTTCGCCACCGAGCGCGGTGCCGATCACATCCTGCAGTTCGCCCACCGACAGGCCGTAGCGGGCCAGCTGCTCGCGGTCGGGCTCGATGTCCAGATAGCTCCCGCCGGTGAGGCGTTCGGCGAAGGCCGAGGTGGTGCCGGGGACCTTCTTGACCACGGCCTCGATCTCCTTGGCCAGCCGCTCCATTTCGACCAGGTCCTTGCCGAACACCTTGATGCCGATGGGCGTGCGGATGCCGGTGGACAGCATGTCGGTGCGGGCCTTGATCGGCATGGTCCAGGCGTTGGAAATGCCCGGGAACTGCAGCGCCTTGTCCATCTCGGCGATCAGCTTGTCGGTGGTCATGCCCGCACGCCATTGCTCCTGCGGCTTCAGGTTGATCACCGTCTCGAACATCTCGACCGGCGCCGGATCGGTGGCGGTGTTGGCGCGGCCGGCCTTGCCGAAGACCGAGCTCACTTCCGGAAAGCTCTTGATGATCTTGTCCTGGGTCTGCATCACCTCGGCGGCCTTGGTGATCGACATGCCGGGAAGGGACGCCGGCATGTACAGCAGAGTGCCTTCGTTCAGCGCGGGCATGAACTCGCTGCCCAGCTTCGACGCCGGATACAGCGAGACAGCCATGGCGGCAACAGCGATGAGGATGGTGAGTTTCTTCCAGCGCATCACCCACGCGATGATCGGGCGATAGATCCAGATCAGGAACCGGTTCACCGGGTTCCGGGCCTCCGGCATGATCTTGCCGCGGATGAACAGCATCATCAGGACCGGCACCAGCGTCACGGACAGCAGCGCAGCGCCGGCCATCGAGAAGGTCTTGGTGTAGGCCAGCGGCGAGAACAGGCGCCCCTCCTGCGATTCGAGCGTGAACACCGGCAGGAAGGACACGGTGATGATCAGCAGCGAGAAGAAGAGGGCCGGCCCGACTTCCTTGCACGCATCGAGCATCGCCTGGGCGCGCTCCTTGGTGGAGTGACCCGGCTTGAGCCGCTCCAGGTGCTTGTGCGCGTTCTCGATCATCACGATCGCCGCGTCGACCATCGCGCCGATCGCGATGGCGATGCCGCCCAGGCTCATGATGTTCGAATTCATGCCCAGCAGGCGCATCGCGATGAACGAAATGAGAACGCCCACCGGCAGCATCAGGATCGCCACCAGCGCCGAGCGCACGTGCAGCAGGAAGATGATGCAGACAGCCGCCACGATCAGGCTTTCCTCGATCAGGGTGCGCTTCAGGGTGTCGATCGCGCGGTGGATCAGGTCGGAGCGGTCGTAGACGGACTGGATCGTCACGCCTGCGGGCAAGCCGCCCGAGATCTCCTTGACCTTGTCCTTCAGGTTGCTGATGACCTCGAGCGCGTTCTGGCCGTAGCGCGCCATGGCGATGCCCGAGACGACTTCACCTTCGCCGTTCAGCTCGGTGAGGCCGCGCCGCTCGTCCGGCGCCATTTCGACGCGCGCAATGTCGCGGATCAGGACCGGCGTGCCGCCCATGCTCTTGACCACCAGCAGCTCGATGTCGGACTTGCCGCGCAGGTAGCCCTTGCCGCGCACCATGAACTCGGTCTCGGCCATTTCGATCACCCGGCCGCCCACGTCGCGATTGGAGTCGCGGATCACCTGGGAAACCTTGGCCAACGGGATGCCGTAGCTGCGCAGCTTGACCGGGTCGACCGTCACCTGGTAGGTCTGCACGAAGCCGCCGATCGACGCCACCTCGGCCACGCCCTGGGCCTTGGTGAGCTGGTAGCGCACATACCAGTCCTGGATGGTGCGCAGTTCGGCCAGCGTCCTGTCCTTGGCCAGCAGGACGTATTCGTAGACCCAGCCCACCCCGGTGGCGTCAGGGCCGAGCGTCGGCGTGACGCCTTTGGGCAGGCGGGCCGAGGCGAAGTTCAGGTACTCCAGCACGCGGGTGCGGGCCCAGTAGATGTCGGTGCCGTCCTCGAAGATGACGTAGACGAACGAAGCGCCGAAGAACGAGAAGCCGCGCACCACCTTGGATTTCGGCACGGCGAGCATCGCGGTGGTCAGCGGGTAGGTCACCTGGTCCTCCACCACCTGCGGCGCCTGGCCCGGGTATTCGGTGTAGAGGATGACCTGGACATCGGACAGGTCGGGCAGGGCGTCCAGCGGTGTCTTCGCGACGGCAACCACGCCGGCGATGACGATGAACAAGGTGGCGAGCAGGACCAGGAACGGGTTCTTGCCCGACCACTCGATGATTTTGGTCAGCATGGTGATTCCCGGTCAGCGGCCGGTGGGGCTCTTGGCCGTGCCGGCTGGGGTCGCCGCCGGGGTCAGCGACGTGATCACCCATTCCCCGGGCTGGCGCTCGACAAATTCGAACGTCACCGGTGCGCCCGCCTGCAAGTCCTTCAGCAGCGACGGATTGGCGACCTTGAACTCCATGGTCATCGCCGGCCACTTGAGCGAGGCGATGGCGCCGTGGTTCAGGCTGACGGTGCCGGCCTTGGCGTCGATGCTGTCCACCGTGCCCTGGCCCTTGTGGCCGACGGCCGCTGGAGCGCCGACCGGACCGGCCGCGGCGGGACCTGCAGGCACGGGCGCGGGCGCCATCGCGGCATTTGTCCCGGCAGCCGGCGGCGACGACGTCGGCCCGGTGCCCAGGCCCCCAATGGCCGCCTTCAAATTGCTCTCCGCATCGATCAGGAAGTTCGCCGCCACCACCACCTGCTCGCCCTCCTTGATGCCGTCGCGCACTTCCACGTAGTTGTCCGTGTGCGCACCGAGCTTGACCTCGCGCGGCTCGAACCGGCCTTCCTGAAGCTGAACCAGCACCACCCGGCGGGTGCCGCTGTCGATCACCGCAGACTCGGGGATCGCCAGCACCGCCGCCTTGGCGCCCACCTGCAGTTCGACCTGGGCGAACATCGCCGGCTTCAGCAACTGGCCGGGATTGGACAGCTCGATGCGCACCGGCACCGTGCGGGTCTCGGGTTTGAGCGTCGGGTAGATGTAGGTGATCCTGCCGCTGAAAGACTTGTCGGGATAGGCGTTGATCTTCACGCTGGCCATGGAGCCGGTCTTGACCAGCCCGATGTCCTGCTCGAACACGTCGGCCATCACCCAGACCGAGGACAGGTCGGTCACCTGATAAAGCGATTCGCCGGGCATGAAACGCATGCCCTGCAGCGCCTTCTTCTCGGTGACGATGCCCGACACCGGCGAACGGAAGGTGATGGTGCGCTTGACGTCGCCGGTCTTCACCAGTGCGTCGAGTTGCTCGGAAGAGAGGTCCCAGTTGCGCAGACGCGTGAGGCTTGACTCGGCCAGCTGCTTCATTCCGGCCTGGGCTTCGCTGCCGGCATTGCCCATCGCCTGCACGCCTTGCCGGGCGATGATGTACTCGCGCTGGGCCGACACCAGTTCGGGGCTGTAGACCTCGAACAGCGGCTGGCCCTTGGCCACGGGCTGGCCGGTGACGTTGACGTGCAGTCGTTCCACATAGCCCTCGAACTTGGGCGAGATCGAGTAGACATGTCGCTCGTCCGGCTCCACCCGTCCGGCGGCGCGCACGGTCTTGCCGAGCGCCCGCATGCCGGCTGTCTCGACCCGCACGCCCAGTTTCTGGATCTTGTCGGTGCTGATGCGGATCTGGTTGGCGCTCGCCGCGCCGCCGCTGTCGGGGTCTTCCCCCTCGTAGACCGCGATGTAGTCCATCCCCATGGGGTCCTTCTTCGGCGTCGGCGAGGTGTCGGCCAGCCCCATCGGGTTGCGGTAGTAGAGGAGCTTGCGCGTCTTCACCGGGGTGCCAGCGGTGCCGCCAGCGGATGGTGATGTTGCGGCGGGCGTGTCGGTGACTGGGTGCGAGCGACCGCCCAGCCAGTAGCCGCCGGCGCCGACGACGCCCGCCAGCACCAGCACAAATAGCACATTGGAGGTTTTCACAGGTCTTCTCCCACGATGCGTTCGATCTCGGCCAAGCGCATCTGCGCCTCGACCTGGGCCTTCAGGCGGTCCTGACGGGTCTTGCGGATCTGCCGCTGGGCTTCCAGCAGGGCGGTGAAGTCGAGCTTGCCGTTCTCATAGGCGGCCATCGCCGAGCGCAGGCTCAATTCCGACTGTGGCAGGGATTGGTTCACTATCAGCGCTTCGGTGCGGCGCGCCGCGTCCAGGCCGGCCAGGTTCTCGCCCAGGTCGCCGACCAGTTGATTGACCAGCGCTTCCGATTTGGCGCGCGCGGCGACCAGCATCGCTTCGGCCTCCGCCTCCTGCGAGCGGCGGGTCTCCTGCTGCAGTGGAATGTTCAATTCCACCATCACGCCCAAAGTGGTGATGCGGGACCCCACCTGCGACGGGAAGACGCCCACCAGCACGTCCGGATAGCGGTTGCGCAGCGTGAGTTCGCGGTTCTTCTCAGCGCTCTGGATCCGCGCCGCCTCGGCCACCAGTTGCGGATTGTTGTCGCGCGCGCGCTGCGCCAGCGCCGCTGCATCCAGCGTGCTCGTCGGTGGCAGCGGCCGCAGCGCCGCCGGCTCGGCCAGTGGGGCTGCCGCGTCGCGCGCCAGCAGCGCGTTCAAGCGGGCCCGCACCTGGCGGCGCTCGTTCTCCTGCATGATCAGTTCGGACCGCATGCCGGTCTGTTCGAGCTGGGCCCGGATGGCGTCCTGTTGCGCTGCCAGGCCGCCTGCGTAGCGCGCCTGTGCGAGCTGTTCGACGCGGCCCATCAGGTCCAGGATCTCGCGCGTCAGCTTCTCGTTGCCGGCGGCCAGGTAGTAGCGCGCGTAGCTCGCCTTGATCCGGGCCGCGAGCTCGGTCCAGGCGCCGGCTGTGCGGGCCGCTGCCTGCTGGGCATCGGACTGGGCCACTCCCCGGCGCAGGTCGCGCTTGCCCCAGGCCGGCAGGCTCTGCATCAGCGTGTACTTGGTTTCCCCCACCTTATTGGGCAGCACGTTGAAGCCGGCCTCGCTGCCGTAGTTGTTGATGTTCATCAGCTCGACCCGCAGCACCGGATCGGGCAGGGCGCCCGCTGGCTGCACCCGCTGTGCCGCGGCATCGGCTTCGGCGCGCATCAGCGCCAGCTCGGGGCTTTGGGCGCGGGCCCGGTCCAGCAAGGTCTGGACGTTTTCGCCGAGCTCGGCGGCTTGCGCCACCGGCGCCAGCAGCACGCTGCCGGCAAGCAGCAACCCGATCAGCAGCCGCAGGCGCGAGGGCGGAATCAAACAAGGGAGGTTCTTCATGGCAGTCCACAAGGTCGTTGCGTCGCCGCTGGCCAGCGGTGACTGGGAGAGGGATGGGCCCAATGGCAGCTTCAATGCGACGTCGGCAGGCCGACTCGGCAAGCTGCCGCCGCGTGTTGGCGCGGCCAGCCCGGGCTACAACGCCAGGCGCAGGAACGCGATCGAGATCGGGATCGTCTTGCGCCAGCGAGCATCGTCGCTGGGAGCGATCCGGACGGGTTCGATCGAGGATTGGAAATCGAAGGGTGGGACCGGCGCGGGGGCCAGCCAGAAGCCGCTCAGCAGATTGCTCTGCTGCTTTTCAGGTTGGGGCACTACCGACGGTGCGTCGCAAAGGCGCTCGCAGGGCGGATGGGTGCGGTCGGCCTGGTCGCCGGTCTGTTGATGCCCGTGCAGTGCCGCGCAGTCGACCGCCTCGTCAGCAGGGACGGCGGCCATTTGCGGATGGCCTTGCAGCGCCGGTTGTGCTGCGACCTGGGCCGGTTGCTGCATATGCAACTGGACCACGCAGGCGTTGGCGATGCTGGTGCCCAGCGCGAACAGCCACACCAGCAGCACATGGACTGCGAAGCGGCGAAGACGCTGGGGTTGGGTGAACATGGCCGGGCTGTGGTAGCCGTGTAAAGGGATATGGGAAGGATACGTTTGGCCACGAGGACCCGGTTGACGTGGATCAACTGGGCCCGGGGGCAAACCGCTGGGCCAGCCCGATCCAGGTCCAGGCCAGCGCCAGCCCGATGCAATCGGCCAGCCAGTCGCCCCATTCGGACGAACGGTCCGGGGTCAGCGCCTGCAGCGCTTCGATCAGTCCGCCATAGGCGAACAGGCCCAGCACCAGCGCGGCCGTGCTGCGCGGATAGGCCCAGCGGCCCAGCAGGGCCATGACACCGAAAGCGAGGGCATGGTTGGCCTTGTCCCAGCCAGTGCTGGGCAGGTGCGCAGTGGCCGGCAACAGGGCCAGCACCAGCACGGAGGCCACGCACAGCCAGAAGGCGGCGTGCCGCAACCGGGGTGGAAAGCGATCAAGGATCATGGGGCAAGAGACGTGGTTAGCGGCAGGACAGTCATCGCGCAAGTCTATCAACAGGTCATAGAATCTTTTTTCGCAGGCGAAGATCCCAGTTGCCAGGGGTTTCCGCATTCACTCATCAACCCAGGGAAGCCATGCTCAGACTGGACGGAAAAGTGGCCCTCGTGACCGGCTGCGGTTCGATCGGCGCCGGCTGGGGCAACGGCAAGGCGATCGCCGTGCTGCTGGCCCGGCAGGGCGCAAAGGTCTACGGGTGCGACCTGCAACTCGGGTTGGCTCAGGCCACGTGCGAGCTGATCCGGGACGAGGGCGGCGTCGCCGAAGTCCAGGCCGCCGACGTCACCCAGGCCGAGCAGGTCGGGCAACTGGTGCAGGCCTGCGAGGAGCGCTTCGGCCGGATCGACATCCTGGTCAACAACGTCGGTCGTTCCGAACCGGGCGATCCGGTCGCCATGGCCGAAACAGTCTGGGACGAGCAGATGGATGTGAACGTCAAGTCGGCCTTCCTCACATGCAAACACGTGCTGCCGGTCATGGAGCGCCAGGGTGGCGGCGCGGTGGTCAACATTTCCTCGATCGCGGGCCTGCGCTACATCGGCAAGCCCCAGGTCGCCTATGCCGCGGGCAAGGCGGCGCTGATGCAGATGACCCGGACCACGGCTGTCCTCTACGCGGCGAAGAATATCCGGCTCAATTGCGTGGTGCCGGGCCTGATGGCCACGCCGCTGGTGCGGCGACTGGCTGACAAGTACGCGAACGGCGATTACGAGGGCTTCGTCGCGACCCGGAACAAGCAGGTGCCGATGGGGCGCATGGGCGACGCCTGGGACGTTGCCAATGCAGTGCTGTTCCTGGCCAGCGACGAGAGCCGGTACATCACGGCCCAGGAGATCGTGGTCGACGGCGGGATCACCGCCGCCACACGCTAGCGGCCATGCTGCGGCGCGCCCTGTCGATTGCGGTCTGCGTGCTGGGCCTTGCCGCCTGCGCCGGTGCACCCACGGAAACGCCCGTGCCGCAATTGCCCTGGCGCGACGCCGCATTCGGCTACGACGGCGCCCCGGTCGCGGTGTCCCGCGAAGAACTGTTCCGGCTCGACCCGCAGCTGCAGGAACGGCTGCACGCTCAGGCGCCCGCGACCTTGAGCACCGAGCAGCGCCTGAAGGCCCTGCTGGCAACCGTGTTCGGGCCGGACGGTCATGGCTTTTCCTATGCGGCCGGCCATTCGACCACCGCCGCGCAAACCTGGCGGCTGCGGCGCGGCGACTGCCTGTCGCTCACGGTGCTGACCTATGCCGTCGCGCGCGCCTTGGACATGGCGGCGCAGATGCAGGAGGTACCGACGCCGGTGCTGTACGACCGCCGCGACGGGCTCGATTTCGTCAATCAGCACGTCAACGTGCTCTTCTGGCGCGCGCACCGCACGCCAATGGAAGGCACCGGGTTCCGCGACGTGATCGTCGACTTCGAGCCCGACCTCGCGTCGGCCCGGGGCGGGCTGGCGCTTTCGGAAGACGCGATCCTCGCGCGCTATTACAACAACATCGCGGCCGAGCACCTGGCCAACGGCCGTTCCGCCCTGGCCTATGCGCACTTCAAGGCCGCGATCCTGGCCGATCCGGCCTACGCGGCGAGCTACGGCAACCTGGCGGTGCTGTACCGCGATGCCGGGCTC
>JAAOZX010000164.1 GCA_012274225.1 Comamonadaceae bacterium
CCGGCCAGGCCGGCCAGGTAGATGCCGAGGCCGAAGTTGAGGTTGCGCAGGATGCGCACGTTGACGCCGAGCACCGACACCGTTTCCAGATCCAGCGTTCCGGCGCGGATGCGCATGCCCAGGCGGGTGCGGTTCAGGATGTAGAACAGGGCGCCGACGGCGATCCCGACCAGGGCGACCATGAACAGCCGGTACCCGGTCAGGAAAAAATACTCGGTGCTCAGCGGCGTGGTCAGCCAGCCGGGGATCGGATAGGGCAGGCTTTGCGCGCCCCAGATGTAGCGGGTTCCGTCCTCGATCACGTAGGCGAGGCCGAAAGTGAGCAGCAGGCTGTAGAGCGGGTCGCGCCCGTAGAGGCGGCGGATCAGCACGCGCTCGACCAGGAGGCCGATGGCTGCTGTCAGGAACGGCGCCAGCAGCAGCGCGCCCCAGAAGCCGATGTAGGGCATCAGGGTATAGGCGATATACGCGCCGATCGCGAGAAACCCGCCATGGGCGAAGTTGATCACCCCGCTCAGGTTGAGGATCAGCGACAGGCCCAGCGCCATCAGCGCGTAGAACGCACCGACGATCAATCCGTTAAATATGTTGAAAAGCAGCAGCTGCGTCATTCAGTATCGACCCCTTTACATGACTCTTCTTGCAAGGCGCAGGCGAACCGCGGCCGGCCGAAAGCCGCACGACCGCAACTCATCGTGTCGTAGGTACATTTGGACCGCGCGAGAACGTGCCGGCGCCCGCACGGCGGCGCCGGAGCGCCCCCTGTATCGCCAGAATGCGCATGCAGGGGCGCTCCAATGGGCCTAGGCAGGCCAGGTCATTTTGCAGCCAGACTCCTCCACGGTGCCGGCGACATCGGTGCCCTTGACCACCTGGGTTACCTTGAACAGATCGTCCGGGGCGGTGCCCTTGGCCTGCGCGTTGCCAACGTACAGGTCTCCGATCAGCTGGTTCTGACCGGCGCGATAGAAGGCGCCGTTGGGCATCAGCGCGATCTCGGGTGGCAGCTTGAAGCCTTGCAGCGCCTTGGCCATCTTGACCGCGTCCAGAGACTTGGCCTGGTTCGCGGCCAGCGCACAGGTCCAGGTGGAAACGAAGCCCATCCAGGTGCGCGCTGTCGGGACGCGGCCCGACTTCTTCTTGATCGCGGCGACGAACTCGGCGACGTGCGGCACGCCCGGCTGGTTCCAGTACCACTCGAACACCCAGGTGCCGATGCGCGCTTCGGGGGACAGGCCCTCCAGCGGCTCCATTTCCTGCTGGGCGCCGGCAAGGTGGATGCGCTTGTCCAGACCGAATTGCACGGCCTGCTTGAGCGCGTTGAGCATGTCGTCGCCCTGGACCAGGAAGATGATCACGTCGGGTTTCGCCGCCTGCGCCTTGATCAGGTACGAGGAGAAGTCCGTTGTTCCCAGCGGCGTCAGGTCGCCGCCCACCTTGGTGCCACCGAGCGCCGTGGCCGCCTTTTCCATGCCGGCTTGCAGCGTATGGCCGAAAGCGTAGTCGGGCGTGATGTAGTACCACTTCTTGCCGAAGTCCTTGATCAGTGTGCCGGCCACGGCGTTGGCTTCCATCTGGGTGGTATTGCACACGCGGAACACGTTCCAGTGGCAGGTCGCGCCGGTGATCGCGTCGGTGTGACCGCCCGGGACGACGTGCAGCACGCCTTTCTCGTATGCGACCTGCGCCATGGCCAGGGCCAGCGCCGAGTTGATGTTGCCCAGCAGAAAATTGACCTTGTCGCGCTCGATCAGCTTGCGCGCCTTTTGCACCGCCGTGCCCGCGTCGCCGCTAGTCGAATCCTCGACCAGCAGTTTGGCCGGCCGGCCGAGGATGCCGCCCTTGGCGTTGATCTGCTCGATCGCGAGTTCGCAACCGTTCAGTTCGTTCTTGCCGTTGATCGCATAGGTTCCGGTGAGCGGGTTGTCCAGGCCGATCAGGACCGGATCATCCGCCGCGCGCGCCGAGATGATGAACGGGGACGCAACCTGCAACAGGCTGGCGCCGGCCGCGGCCTGGACGACGGTGCGTCGACGCAGAGACATGGCAGGGATCGCATCGGCCCCCGCCGAAGGGCGCTGGTCGTCAGCGGCTGCTTGCTTGTCGGTCTTGCTCATAAAGGTCTCCAATGATGATGTCTTCGATCAACGTCCGATATCGGACCGCGCGCGAGCTTGCAGTCCAGGCGCCAGGGGCGGATAGTGGACCTTCGTAGCAACGGGGGAAACTAGGGCAAACGAGAATCATTGCGCCTACCTGACTTTGGAAGTCAGGTAGATTGATGACTCGATGGCTGCGATCGGCTCGCGACCCACCATGCGCACAATGTCTTGTTGCCCCCTGTGAACCCGAATGACTGCTGCTCTTTCATTTGCCGAGGTGCGCGGGCTGTTGCTGGCCCGCCGCGAAATCGCCCTGCTCGACGTGCGCGAGGAAGGTCCCTATTCGGAAGGCCATCCGCTGTGGGCCGCCAACCTGCCGCTGTCGCGGCTGGAGCTCGACGCCTGGCGCCGCATTCCGAGCCGGGACACGTTGATCGCGCTTTATGGCGAACACGGCGGCCAGGACCTGGCCCCGCTCGCGGCGGCTCGCCTGGCCGAGCTCGGCTACACCCGCGTGCACCTGCTGGCCGGTGGCCTCGGGGCATGGCGCGCAGCGGGCGGCGAACTGTTCCGCGACGTCAACGTGCCGAGCAAGGCCTTCGGCGAATGGGTCGAGCACCATTGCCACACCCCGTCGCTGTCGGCACAGGAAGTGCGGGCGCTGATCGACGAGCGCGCCGATATCGTGGTGCTCGACGCCCGCCGCTACGACGAATACCACACCATGAGCATCCCGACGGCCGTCAGCGTCCCGGGGGCCGAACTGGTGCTGCGCGTGCGCGAACTGGCGCCCGATCCGCGCACCCGGGTGATCGTGAATTGCGCGGGCCGCACCCGCAGCCTCATCGGCGCGCAGTCGCTGGTCAACGCCGGCATCCCGAACCCGGTCGCGGCTTTGCGCAACGGAACGATTGGTTGGACACTGGCCGGACAGCAACTGGACCACGGTGCGACGCGTCGCGCGCCCGCACCCGGCAATGCCAATCTGGCACAGGCCCAAGCCAATGCCCGCGCCGTGGCCGACAAGGCGGGCGTCCAATGGATTGGCTTCGAACGTCTTTCCATCCTCGAGGCGCCGGGACGCACTGTCTACCGCTTCGACGTGCGGTCCCTGGAGGAATTCGACGCAGGCCACTTTCCGGGTTTCGCGAGCGCACCCGGCGGCCAATTGGTTCAGGAAACCGATCACCATGCGCCGGTGCGCGGAGCGCGCCTGGTGCTGGCCGACGACGACGGCGTGCGCGCCGCCATGTCGGCGTCCTGGCTGGCGCAAATGGGCTGGGAAGTGTACGTGGTGGAACCGGCTGCGACCATGACCAGCCAGGCACCTGGCACGCCGGCCCCACCTGGCGCGACCGGTCACGCAGCTGACGAGGTATTGCCCGCGACGCTGTCGCAGCTGCTGACGCAATCGCCGGGTGCAGTCGCCGTGATCGACGTGTCGAACAGTGCCCGCTACGCCAGGAGTCACATCCCGGGCGCCTGGTTCGCGATACGCGCCCAGCTCGCCCAGGCCTTGTCGTGCATTCCCGCCGCGCACCGCTACGTCGTGACCGGCGACGATTCTTTGCTGGCCACTTTCGCCGCGCAGGACTTGCAGATGCTGCTGGACACGCGCGGCAAGGACGAAGAGGCCCTCGTGCTGGCCGGCGGCAACGCCGCCTGGTCGGCGGCTGGACTGCCAGTGGATTCGTCAATGGCTCGGTATGCGACGCCGCCCACCGATCGCTACCGCCGTCCCTACGAAGGAACCGGCGCGCCGGAAAAGGCGATGCAGGATTATCTTGACTGGGAGTACGGCCTGGTCGCGCAATTGGAGCGCGACGGCACCCACTGCTTCAACGTGCTGCTCGCCTAGCAGGTCCGGTCCAGCTCAGTCCAGCTTCACGCCCGCGTCCTTGACCAGCTTGACCCAGAATCGGGCGTCCTGCTCGAGGAAGGCAGCAAATTGGTCTGGCGATTGGGAAACATCGACTGCCGTTCCCTCCCGGGCCAGGGCCGCCTTGATGCCGGGCTGTTCCATGGCGGCGGATGCGGCGTCGAAGAGCTTCCTGATGACAGGAGCCGGCGTGTCGGCCGGCACGAACAGGCCATACCAGAAGTCGATGCCGTAGTCGGGCAGGCCGGCGTCAACCATGCCGGGCAGGCCCGGGAACAGTGGCGAACTCTCGCGGGCGCTGACCGCGAGGCCCTTGAGCCGCCCGGCTCCGATCATCGGAAGAACCGAGGGCGGCGTCGCAAACGTCACCTGGGTATCGCCCGCAATGACCGACTGGATGGCCGGGGCGCCGCCGCGGAACGGGACGAGCGTCATCTCCACCCCGGCGACCTGCGAAAAGAGGGCCGCTCCGAGATGCGGCGCGCTGCCGTTGCCGGCGGTGGCGCAATTGATCACGCCCGGCGACTTCTTCGCTTTCGCGATCAGGTCCTGGATCGAGTCGATGCCGCTCGCCGGGTTGGATGCGATGACCAGCGGTGAGCTGGTCACCTTGGTGATCGGTGCCAGATCGCGCAGCGTGTAGCCCAGCTTCGGGTTGAGCGCCGGATTGACCAGGATGCTGCCGGGGCTGGCCAGCAGCACCGTGTAGCCGTCCGGTGCGGACTTGGCCACGATGTCGGTCGCGATGCTCGCGCCGGCACCCGGCCGGTTCTCGACGATGATGCTTTGCCCGAGGTTCCGGCCGAGCGTTTCGCTGATCGAGCGCGCCACGTAATCGGCCGCACCGCCGGGCGTGAAGCCGACGACCAGCCGGATCGGCTTGGATGCCGGATACGCCGCGCCTTGCGCGAGCGCGGCGCCACCGAAGCCGGCCATGGCCAAGGCCCCGGCAAAGTCTCGTCTCTTCATGGGCTTGTCTCCTGATTTTTCACGGACCTTCTGGCTGAGGTCTCGACGGCCAGCGTGCGGGCACGCCGGCAACCCGGAGACTACACATAATCGGCGTCGAGGGGTATCGCCCGCGCCCGCCGCCCGGTTGAATGAAAACGACGGGCTGATGAAATACCCTTAGTATGGGTCGGCAGTTCACTGATCAGCGCCAACGTAGCCATCAGTGAGATCGCAACACCATCGCTCGTCAACCGTGGCGCTTTCGTCGAGGCTGCGGTGCAACAAGGGGATTCAGGATGGATGCTCTGGGACTTTGCACGCTAAGCGTTGTAGCGCCCCTCCAGACCGGCCGCGGGCTGGCTTTTGTCGCAGCAACCGCCCTCGCCGGATGCCTGGTGGTTGCCTCTTCATTTGTGCGCACCATGGTTCCCCTGCGGACGCTGGCAGTGCTGAGCAATCTGGCGTTTCTCACCGCTGCAGTGCTTGCACCCAATCTGCCCTCCGCTCTCCTTTACGGCGTGCTGATTCCGATCAACACATACCGTCTGGCGGAGATCATTCGGCTCACCAACCGCGTGAATGCCGTGTCCGGCGATTCCGATCTCACGGGGGTGTGGCTCAAGCCCTATATGAGAGCCAAGCGACTGCCGGCCGGCACAACCTTGTTTCGCCAGGGAGAC
>JAAOZX010000165.1 GCA_012274225.1 Comamonadaceae bacterium
GCCGGTGACGCTGGTGACCCAGTTGCGCCCATTGCCCACCACCGTGACGCCGGCGCGTCCTTCCGGCGCCACCGCCGCCACGCCGCCGATCTGCGACAGGATGGCGCCGGCATCGGCCTCCTTGAACTGCGGCGTGCTGCCCCCGCCTCCGCCACCGAATCCCTGGCGCTGGCCGGGCCGCACCATCAGCAGGTTGGTGCCCAGGCTGGAGATCTGCATCTGCACGGCCTGCGTGGCGCCTCGGCCCAGAGTCACCATGGTGATCACGGCACTCACGCCGATCACGATCCCCAGGATCGTGAGGAACGAGCGCAGCAGGTTGCGCCGGATCGAGCGCAATGCGAGGAACAGCGTGTTGAGGAACATCGCCTAGACCGTGGCCCCGGACGCCGCCGCGGCAGGCGGCGCGGGGTGGAGATTGGGCTCGTCGGCATCCACGCACCCGTCGACGAAGCGCACCATGCGGCGCGCATAGGCGGCCATGTCCGCCTCGTGGGTCACCATCAGCACCGTGATGCCGTGGTCCGCGTTCAGCGCCCGCAGCAGTTCCATGATTTCGCGGCTGCGCTGGGTGTCGAGATTGCCGGTGGGCTCGTCGGCCAGCAGCACGGCCGGCTCGGTGACGATGGCGCGCGCGATGGCCACGCGCTGCTGCTGCCCGCCCGATAGCTCGGCCGGCGTGTGGTGCTCCCAGCCGCCCAGGCCCACCGATTGCAACGCCTTCGCAGCGGATGCGCGGCGCACGGCCGCGCTTTCGCCGCGGTACAGCAGGGGCAGCTCGACGTTCTCCTGGGCCGAGGTGCGCGCCAGCAGGTTGAAGCCCTGGAACACGAAGCCCAGGTAGCGCCTGCGCAGGCGCGCGCGCTGGTCGCGCGACAGGCCTTCGACGTGCGCGCCGTGAAACAGGTATTGCCCCGAACTGGGCGTGTCCAGGCAGCCCATGATGTTCATCGCCGTCGATTTGCCCGATCCGCTGGGGCCCATGATCGCGACGAACTCGCCGGCCTGGATGTCCAGGTCGATGCCCTTCAGGGCGAGCAGCTCGGCCTGACCGCTGCCGTAGCGCTTGGTTACGCCGCGCAGCCGGATCAATGGCTCGGTCATGGGTGCTCCGCGGGAGCGCTCATGGCTTCGGCGCTGCCTTCTGGTCGGTGATCACGAGCATGCCGGCCCGCAGATCGCCGCCGGTGATTTCGGTCATGCGGCCATCGGTGACGCCTGGCGTCACCGCCACCGGCACCGCCGCTCCGTCGCGCAGCACCCAGACCTGGCGCGCCTGCGCCGTCGCCGCGTCGCTCCCCCCGGCCGTGCGGCGCGCGCGCGCCGGCATGCGCGGCGTGAGGCTGGCGACGATGCCGCCGCTGGCCGCGGGCTTTGCGGCGGCCGCCGCTGCATCGCTCGGAACGAAGCGCAAAGCGCTGTTGGGCACCAGCAGCACGTTGCGGCGCTGGGTGGTGATGATCGTGGCCACCGCCGTCATGCCGGGGCGCAGGCTCAGGTCCCTGTTGTCGACGGACAGATCGGTCATGTAGGTCACGACGTTGTCGGTGATGTTCGAGCCAAAGGCGACTCGGGTGATGCGGGCCGGATAGTTGCGGCTGGGATAGGCGCTCACGGTGAAGGTCGCGCTTTGGCCTACGGCCACCGAGCCCACGTCCGCCTCGTCCACGTACACCACCACGCGCAGTTGCGCCAGGTCTTCGGCAATGGTGAACAGGGTCACGGCCTGCAACGAGGCCGCCACCGCATTGCCGGGGTCCACGTTGCGCGTGAGCACCACACCGTCGCTGGGGGCGCGGATCGACGACTTCGACAGGTTGATTTCGTCGGTGGACAGCGCCGCCTGGGCGTCATTGACAGCAGCGCGTGCGCTGGCCTCGTCGGCCCGCGCACGATCCAGCGTGGCGCGAGCGGTGTCCAGTTCGGACTTGGCCGGCACCTTGCCACCTGACAGTCGGGCCACGTCTTCGAACCGCTCGAGGGTCGCCGTGGCCTCCTTCGTCGTCGCCACCGTCTGGACCACCTTGGCGTTGGCGCTGGCCAGGGTCGCGCGCGACCGGAGGATCTGGTCGTTCAGTTTGGCCGGGTCGAGTTCGACCAGCACCTGGCCCTTGCGGATCTTGTCGTTGATGTCGGCGTGGACCTTGAGCACCGTACCCGACAGCTCGCTGCCGATGCTGATGGCGCGGGTCGGCGTCGTCGTTCCGCTGGCGCTCACCGTCACCGTCAGGTCGCCCGGCGCCACGGTCTGGGTGATATAGCTCGGCGCGGCACTGGCGACCTGGCGCGCCTGCCAGTACCAGCCACCGGCGCCCACCAGAAGCAGCAACAACGCGGTGCCCCATAGCGCGGGACGCAGATACCAGGCCCGCACCGAGGGCTCGTCCAGCAGTTGCGCGAGATCGGCCTTGCCGCCGGTCTGGGAACCAGCCGCGGCGGCTGGCGTTGGCATGGGCGCGGCCGCGCCGGAGGGTGTGGAAGTGCTCATCGGGGTTGGGTTGGTTCGGCGTCGGTGGTGACGGATGCCGTGTCGCTGTCCTCGGGCTGCCAGCCTCCGCCCAGGGCCTTGTACAGGCGCACGTGGTCGGAGGCCAGGTCGGCCTGCGCGCTGGCTTCGCTGTCCTGCGCACCCAGCTGGGTGCGCTGGGTCTGCAGCACCGTCTGGAAATCGATGATCCCGCTGGTGTAGCTCTGGCGCGCGTACAGGGCGGCGTTGGCGGCCGCCTGGGCCGCCTGTTGCAGGTGCAGCAGCCGCTCGCGGTCGCCACGCAACGCGACCAGGGCGTCCTCCACGTCCGTCAATGCCGTCAACACCGCGGCCTGATAGCCCGCATGCGCCTGTTCCACGGCGGCCTGCTGGGACCGCACCTGGGCCTGCGCGGCACCACCGTCGAACAGCGGCATCGACACGCCGGCCACCAGCGCGCTGACCACCGACCCACCGTGGGTCAGCGCCCCCAGCACCAATCCATTCGCGCTGAGCGCGCCGCTGAGCCTGAAGTCCGGCAAGCTCTGCGCCTGCGCCTGCGATACGCGGGCCATGGCGGCGACCACCTGGTGCTCGGCGGCACGGACATCCCGGCGCTGGCGCAGCGTCTGCGCCGGGATGTTCAGCGCCAGGTCATCGGCGGCCTGTGGCACCGGAGCGGCCGCTGCCAATACCGCCGACAAGGCAGGGGGCGGCTGGCCGGTCAGCACCGCGAGCGCATGCAGCGTCTGCTCGATGCCGGTGCGCAAGGCCGGTACCTGGGCGCTGGTCTGCTCGGCCGCGGTACGCGCCTGCTCGGCTTCGAGCGACGAGACCAGGCCCGCCTGCAGGCGCCACTGCGTGATTTGCGCTGTGTCCTGCTGGCTGGCCAGGTTGTCGATGGCGATCGCCAGCCGCGCCTGGGCGCCGCGAAGCGCGATGTAGTCGAGCGCCACCTCGGCTGCGACCGACACCTGCACGTCGCCCAAGCTGGCGGCGCTGGCGCGGGCTGCGGCGTCGCCGGCCTGCACCGCACTGCGAACGGCGCCGAAGACATCCAGTTCCCAGCTGGCATCCAGGCCAACCTGGAAACTGTTGACGGCGCTGTTGTTGCCGGACTTGCCGCGCTGTGCCGAAGCGGAACCGTTGAGCGCGGGCCGCAGCGCGGCGGCGGCGACATCGCGCAGCGCCCGCGCCTGCCGCAGCGCGGCCTGGGCGCCGATGACGCTGTTGTTCGATTGCAGGGCCTGGCCCACCAGCCGGGCCAGCAGCGGATCGTGCAGGCGCAACCACCATTGGACCAGCGAGGAACTGTTCCGCAACGCCGGGGCATCGGCTTGCGACCATGCTGCGGGCACGTCGAACGACAGTCCCGGAGGGTGCTGTGGCGGGAGCGGCGCGCAGCCCCACAAGGCCAGGGTCAAGCCGGACAGTATCGCGATGCTGCGCATCCCGCGTACCGCGATCGTGTGGCGCCCGGCGCCGACACGGCCATGCAGCGGCCAGGGGTCGAACTTCATGGTTCCAGTCTGGGCGCGTTCCGCGGCGACGTCGTTGCGTTGGGTCAACCAAGCCCAGCAGCCTGGCCGATCCTGGGCCCTGGCCTCACGCGACCGCGGAAGCGATCGGCAGGTGCATGGTGAACGCGGTTCCGTTTTCCCGGTCGGATGTGACGTCCAGGCTGCCGTGGTGGCCCAGCGCGATTTCGCGAGCGATGAACAGGCCCAGCCCGAGATTGGACGAGGGAATGTCCGGCTTCACCGCTGACTTGGCGGACAGCTGAACCAGCGGATCGAAGATGACCTGCAGTGCGTCCGGCGGGATCGGCTCACCGTGGTTCTTCACCTCGATGGTCATGGACTTCCCGTCGGTGCGCACCGTCAAACTGATGGGCGACGCCGGGTCGCCGTGTTGCACCGCATTGTTCAGCAAATTCGACAGCGCCTGGCGCAGGCGCGCCTCGTCGACCAGAGCCGCCAAGTCCTCAGGGACCTCCAGCGCCAGTTGCCGCTCGGGATGGGCGGATCGCACCTCTTCCACGGCGTCGCGGCAGATGACCCGCATGGAACACGCCTTGGGATGGATCGGAAAGCCCTTGCCCAACTGGGTCCGCGAGTAGTCCAGCAGCTCGCTGATCATGGCGCCCATTTCCTTGGCGCTGCGCTGGATCTGACCGGACTGCTTGCGCACGGTATCGGTGGGCGCGCTTCTCTCCATCAGGAAGCTCAACATGGTGATCGCGCTCAGCGGGCTGCGCAGGTCGTGCGCCAGGATCGCCATGAAGGTGTCGCGCGAAAGCGCGAGTTCGGCCGCATAACGCGAGGTTGACTCCGCGACGGCCTGGTCCACGGCCTCGTTGAAGCGGATCATTTCCTCGAAGACCTCCGAGTCCATGTCCTTGGCTTCATGCTGGGTCCACAAGCGGATGACGCTGGCGCGCAGCGCGCGGTATTCGGCGCCGAGCTGGTTCATGTCGAACCCGCTCAGAAGGCGCAGGGCGCCGTGCGTTGCTGCCGCGGTTTCGCGGGTGGACCGAACCGGGGCCAGTCCCTTGGACTTGTCGGCTTGCGCCGCGGCCGTCTGGCTGGAATCGATGTCCTTGGCAATGGCCAGCAGGATCAGCTTGGCATGGTCGCGCAACGCCAGGGCGCTCATGGTCGACGCCGCGGGCTCCATCGTCGTGGCAAAGTTCTGCCATTCCTTGACGATGGCTTCCATGTTCTCCGTGATAAAGCGCGATAGCGTCATGATTGGGGGGGTGGCGAGGAGTGGCTGCGAGAACAGCCGGTCAGACTTTCTAACACAGGGCTGTTTCCGCCCGGTGTCTGGCGCGAACCGGCGAACGTATCAGCACGTAGCTGTACATTAAGCGGGCGTCCACACCGCCCGTTGTCGGTTTTTCGCCTCAGCCCCGTCGGGGAGAACCCGTGCTCCACTTTTCCCGGTTGTTCAAGCACACCGCGAAGTCCGACTTCAGCCAGCAAGTCGTTCCGCAAGCCTACTGGAGCCTGCCAGCCGAACAGCTCATGACGCAACTGGGCTCCGGCGCGCTTGGCCTCACCAAGCGAAAAGCCGCCAGTCGGCTGAAGCAATACGGGCCCAATGCGCTCAAGGCGCTGAAGCGGTCGACCGCGATCGGGCTGTTTGCGAACCAGTTCAAGAGCCCACTGGTGCTGATCCTGATCGTGGCGTCGATCATCTCCCTGATCGCCGCCGAGTGGATCGATGCGGGCATGGTGCTGGTGATCGTCGTCGGCAGCACCCTGCTCGGCTTCGCGCAGGAATACATTGCCGGCAACGCGATCGAGAAGCTGCGCTCGAAGGTCACCATCCATTCGCTGGTCCTGCGCGACGGGCAGCCGCAGACGCTGCCCTCGGACCGGGTGGTACCCGGCGACGTGGTGCGACTGTCTGCCGGAAGCCTGATCCCGGCCGACGGCGTGGTGCTGGAAGCCAGGGACTTCTTCATCAACCAGGCGGTGCTCACCGGAGAGACCTTTCCGGCCGAAAAGCGACCCGGCGCCACCGGCGCGAAGGACGGCCTGAGCGAGCGCAGCAACTGCGTCTTCATGGGCACCAGTGTCGGCAGCGGAACGGCCAGCGTCCTCGTCGTGCAGACCGGCAAGGCCACGGTTTTCGGGCAGATCGCCGGCAAGCTCGCCTTGCGCCCGCCGCTGACCGAGTTCGAGCGCGGCATCCAGCGCTTTGGTTACCTGCTCACGCGCATCATGCTGGCGATGGTGGTGGTGGTCCTGGCCATCAACATCTTCATGGCCAAGCCCGCCATCGCCTCGCTGCTGTTCGCCCTGGCGCTGGCGGTGGGCCTGACGCCCGAGTTGCTGCCGGCCATTGTCAGCATCACGCTGTCGCATGGCGCCAAGCGCATGGCCAAGCTGGGCGTAATCGTGCGGCGGCTCAATTCGATCGAAAACCTCGGCAGCATGGACGTGCTGTGCACCGACAAGACCGGCACGTTGACGGCGGGGGTGGTGCAGCTCGATGGCGCAGTCGATACCGAGGGCCAACCCAGCGCGGCCGTGCTGCGACTCGCCGGCATCAATGCGAAGTTCCAGTCCGGCCTGGCCAACCCACTCGACGAGGCCGTGCTGGCGGCGGCGAGCAAGGCCGGCGTGGACTTCGGTGACGCGCACAAGGTCGACGAGATTCCCTACGATTTCGTGCGCAAGTGCCTGTCGGTGGTCGCCGCCGATGCAACCGGCGCGCGCACCTTGATCACCAAGGGCGCGCTCGACAATGTCCTGGCGCTGTGCACGAGCGCGGGAGCCGACGCCGGCGCGCTCGATGACGCGATGCGCAAGCGCATCGAAGCACACTACGAAGAATGGAGCGCGCAGGGCTATCGTGTCCTCGGCGTGGCTTGGCGCAAGGTGGAAGCGCGCAGCAGCTCCTACACACGCGCCGACGAGAGCGGGTTGTGCTTTGCGGGTTTCCTGCTCTTCCTGGATCCGCCCAAGGCCGACGTGCGCCAGACCGTCATCGACCTGGCGGCCCGCGGCGTTCAGCTCAAGATCATCACCGGCGACAACCAGAAGGTGGCACGACACGTCGCCGAGGCGGTCAATCTTCCCGCGGTGAACGTGATGACCGGCCGGCAGCTCAATGACATGGGCGACGGCGCACTCATGCATGAGGCCGCGCGCACCACCGTGTTTGCGGAGGTGGACCCAAACCAGAAGGAGCGCATCATCCTCGCGCTGCAGAAGACCGGGCACGTGGTCGGCTACATGGGGGACGGCATCAACGACGCGCTGGCGCTGCACACGGCCGACGTGGGCATCTCGGTGGATACGGCGGTGGACGTGGCCAAGGACGCTGCGGACTTCGTGCTGCTGCGCAAGGACCTGGACATCCTGCGCCGGGGCATCGACGAAGGCCGCATGACATTCGCCAACACGCTCAAATACATCCTCACGACCATCAGCGCCAACTTCGGCAACATGTTCAGCATGGCCGCGGCTTCGATCTTCCTGCCGTTTTTGCCGCTGCTGGCGTCGCAGATCCTGCTCAACAACTTCATGTCCGACATCCCGGCCACGGCCATCGCCGGTGACCGGGTTGATGCGGAATGGGTGGCGAAGCCGCGCCGCTGGGACACGGTTTTCATCCGCGACTACATGGTCCTGTTCGGCCTGACCAGCTCGGTGTTCGACTTCCTGACTTTCGGCGCGCTGTTGTGGCTGTTCCAGGCGGCGCCGGAGGAGTTCCGCACCGGCTGGTTCCTGGAATCGCTGATGACCGAGCTGGTGATCGCACTGGTGGTGCGCACCCGGCGCCCGTTCTACCGCAGCCGGCCCGGGACGCTGTTGCTGGTGACCACCTTGGCCGTGATCGCGGTGGCGCTGCTGCTGCCCTACCTGCCTTTCAGCTCGATCTTCGGTTTCGTACCGCTTCCGGCCCCGCTGCTGCTGAGCATGGTCGGCTTGACGGTGGCTTATGTCTTCGCGGTCGAGTTTGCCAAAAAGCGGTTTTACGCGCGCGCCGGCAACGAGAACAAATAGCCGAAGGCACCGGCGTCCGCGACGCTCGACGTCCGCGGATTCCGCGGCACAGGTCTGGTCAATCCGTTGATTCCATTGATGCAAATCATGGACAGACACCCTTCGCGTTCGATAGTTGATGTAACCAATCTGAACTGAAAGGAAGCGTCATGAGCCTCGGAACCATACTGCTGATTGTTCTGATCCTGATACTGATCGGTGTCATTCCGAGCTGGCCGCACAGCCGCAGCTGGGGCTACGGACCGAGCGGCATTCTTGGCGTGGTGCTGATCATTGTGGTCGTACTGCTTCTGATGGGCAGGCTCTAGCCTGTCCATCGCCCGGATCCTCGACTTCGGCGGCTTCGCCGCCGGAGGGGCATAGATCTTTCATCCATCTGGAGAGCTAACCATGAGACATCAACCCCATGCGCTGGAGACAACCAGGCAATTCGCGAGTCAGGCCATCGAGCGGACCGGCGAGAGGGTGCGCGACCTGCGCGATGGACTCAAGCATGCGAGCGTCGATGCGCAGAGGCAAGTGGACCGGTATACCAGGCAGACCCGTCGATATGTGTCAGAGCGGCCGGTGACGTCGGCATTGATCGCCGCCGCCGTGGGCGCCGCAATCGCGGGTATCACGCTGGCCGTGCTGCGCAACAGGCGCGGGCAATCCTGACCGCCACCCCAATGGGCCAGGTCATGCTTCAGGCGAGCGAAGCCTGGAGTTGGCGCGCATCATCAACCAGGAGGCACCATGAGGAAACTGAGCGGAATCGCGAGTACGGCCGTGGTCATGACGGCGCTGTTCATGGCACTGTCCGGCTGCCAGAAGCAGGAAGGACCGGCGGAGAAGGCCGGCAAGGAAATCGACAAGACGGCTGAACAAGCCGGCGAGAAGATCGACAAGGCGGGCCAGAAGCTCGGAGAAGAGGTCGAAAAGGCCGGTGAAAAAATACAGGACGCGGCCAAGCGCGACAAGAAATAGTCGCGGCAGGGCGCCAGCGCGGCGCCCTGACACGGTGGCCGCGCCCGCCGTGCCGACGCAAAGCTATTTCGCGAGGTCCTTCACCACTTCCTTCACATCGCCGACGGCCTTCTGCGTCTTGCCTTCCGCCTGTTTGACGAGGCCCTTGACCTGCTGATCGGTGTTGCCAAGCACCTTGCCGGCCTTTTCCTGCACCTTGCCGGCCGCTTCCTTGATCGAACCCTTGACTTGATCCTTGTTCATGACAGACCCCGGAGTTGATGGAGCACAAAACTTAGTCCAGGCACCCCCAAGTTCCATGCGCTGGATCAAGGGTCCCACGCCCCGCGATTGGCTGATGCAAGTCGCGAACGGCCTGTCCGCCGGTTCGATGCTTGACCGGGCGGCTGCAGTGGCAGCACCGATCCCTGCGTCCTACAGATGCTTGCTGTGACGCCTTACCGCAGGTCATGCAGACGGCGCCCACACTCACATCTCAGCAAGGCGTGACGCGGCGCGCCGCCCTTGCCCTCACCTCACTGCCAATGACACGCGTTGCCCGCCGGAGCTTTTCAATCTTTCTGCTCGTGCTGGGCGCAGTGGCAATAGGGCTGGCGGCGGCGTTCTACCGGCTGGTGCCCAATGACGATGCGCTGGCGGCGCGCATCGCTGCGGCTGCCGGGGAGAAGCTCGGTGTGAAGGTCACCGTAGGCACCGCCCACCTGCAGTTGTGGCCATCCGTGGAGCTGAGTGTCCAGGATTTCGCTACCGTTCAGTCGCAACCCATCAGCCTGAAGCACCTGGTCGCCCGGCCTCGCATCGCTCAATTGTTGAGGCGCCAGCTGAGCTTCGCGGACGTGGACGTCGTCGGTGGCGTGGTGCCGCAACTGTCGCTGCGCGACCTTCATCCGGATCAGGGCGACAGCCCGAGCGCCGCGACAGTGCCCGTGGAGCACCTGAGGTTTCGCGACATCACATGGGTCACGCGATACGGCAAGACGCTGCCGTTCGAAGGCCAGGCGTCGTTTGCCCCGCAGTGGCGCCCCCGCAAGGCCGAACTGGTGCGCGCCGGTGCGCAGCCGCCGGTCAAGTTCGAGCTTGTCGAGGATGGCATCAACCAATGGAAGGTCAGCGCGCAGGTCAGTGGCGGAACGGCCAACGGGCAGATCGCGCTGCGGCAAGACGACGACGGTCGGCTGCAACTCACCGGCCATGTCGCGCCGGACCAGATCGACGTGGCCAGTGCGCTGGACGCGTTCAAGGTCCACTCGCCCGTGCGCGGCAAGGTTTCCGGGCAGACGCAGCTGTCGGCGTCGGGAACCCATCCCGCCGAAATTGCGTTATCGCTTCGGACCCACACCACCTTTTCGGTGGCGCCCGCAACCCTGTTGCATATCGACGTCGACAAGGCCATCCACAGCCTGGGAGCGGATCGCGCCGGCCAGACCTCGCTGCGTTCGCTCACCGGTCACGTGGACACCACCAACACGCCCGATGGAATGGTCGTGCGCTTTACCGGCCTGCAGGCACGGGGAGACTCGTTCACGGCCAAAGGCGGCGGGACGATCGCCAGGCGGCAGGTCGAAGGCCAGATGACCGTCGACGTCGCGCATGGCCTGGTGGGGGTGCCCCTGAGAGTCTCCGGCCCGGCGGAAGATCCCCATGTATCGGTGCAGGCCAGCGCCGCGACCGGCGCCGCCGCCGGCGCGGCCATCGGAACGGCCGTGCTGCCCGGCGTCGGGACGGCCGTTGGCGCCGGCCTGGGCGGGCTCATCGGCAAGCTGTTCAAGCCGCATGAGCCGCAACCGGGGAGCGGGCCAGGTCGGTAGCACCCGCCGTCGAGGCCGGATCGGAAAGCGGACCGGGACGGCAATCGGGGTCGGATCCTGTTCAGGTCGAGATCCGACGCGCTACATCAGTTGGCCGAGCCCGCCACGACGACGCCGGCGCTCATGTTCCGCGGCAGCCTGGCGAGGTAGGACGATCCGCTGTCTTCCGCGGTGAGCGCGTGCACTTCACTGCGCGACGCGATGTATTCCGCCTTGGCTTGCGCGCGGGTGTAGCCGCTTTCGGAATGCGCTGGGCCCGACTGCATTGCCAATTCGCTGGAAGCGGTCCGCAGGACTTCGGCCTGCCCCATGACTTCGGCCTGCACTTCGGCGCGGGTCCTGGTGCTGACGAACGGTGTCTTGTCGATGGTGATGTCGTCCGCGTAGGCGGGCCCCGTGGCCATTGCGGCAACGGCGAGGACGGCGGCGGCCGTGGCGGTGACGGACAGTGCGGATGCAAGGATGCGGTTCATGCTGGTCTCCTTGAGCGGGATTGAAATCTGGAACTGCCCGGGCCGCTCGACCCGTTGGTCCAGCCCCGATGTGCCGCTGGAGCGAAACATCTTGGGAAGGAGCTCGAAGGAAACCTGAGTTTCGAACGAGTGCCGCGATGGTGCGCGTCCACTCGCCCAGCGCACATCCCCTCTTTCGGTGAATGCATCCCGCGTTGGCGCGAGCGGGGAGCCGTGGTATTCCCACCTCATCCACATTGACGCGGATCAGCAAACCACTGCCTTGTCTTAGGGGTAAGCCCCAAACACCCTGCAGCGCAGGACCGCCGTCAGGTTAAGAAAGAATAATTAGCGCGGTGGTCGTGAGGAGACAACGAGTGACACAACTATTCGGCCGGCTCGTGTTCGGCAAAGGCATCAGGCAGCGCCTGGTTATCGCCTTCTCGGTCTTCGTCCTGCTCCTCGCCCTGATGACCGCGTTGGGCGCGGCAGCCGCTGAGACCGGACGCGATCGCGTGATCGGCGTCGGTGCCGCCGCGGTCCTGTTCGGCATCCTCTATGCGTGGGGCGTCACGGCCGCCGTGACGAAACCGCTGCGCAAGGCGGCCGCGCTGGCGACCCGGGTGGCCCACGGCGACCTGACCGCGAAACTGGAGGCTTGGGAGGTCAGCGAGACCGGGCACCTGCTGCAGGCACTGGCCGACATGACCGACAGCCTGCGATCGCTGCTGGCCGATGTATCCGCCGGCGTTCACACGGTGTCGGAAGCCAGCGCCCAGATCGCCCAGGGCAACCGGGACCTGTCGGAGCGCACCGAACACCAGGCCAGCACGTTGGAACAAACCGCCAGCTCGATGGAGGAACTGACGTCCACGGTCGGCCAGAACGCCCAGAGCGCCCGTGAGGCCAGCCAGTTGGCGGAAGTCGCGACCGAGGTGGCGCACAAGGGCGGCCAGGCGGTCGACCAGGTCCTGGTCACCATGGACCAGATCCTGGACGCGTCCAAAAAGATCGGCGACATCACCGGCGTCATCGACAGCATCGCGTTCCAGACCAATATCCTGGCACTGAACGCGGCGGTGGAAGCCGCGCGTGCCGGCGAACAGGGCCGCGGCTTCGCGGTCGTGGCGACGGAGGTGAGAAGCCTGGCGCAGCGCAGCGCGACAGCGGCCAAGGAAATCCGCGCGCTGATCGGCGACACGATGCAGAAGGTGCAGGCTGGTTCCAACCTTGCGGATGGCGCCGGCCACACCCTGGTGGAGGTGGTGAGCGCCGTGAAGAAGGTCAGCGACCTGATCGTCGAGATCACCGCCGCGAGTTATGAACAGAGCTCGGGCATAGCCCAGATCAACACCGCGCTGGGGCAGATGGACCAGGCGGTGCAGCAGAACGCCGCGCTGGCCGAAGAGGCGACCAGCGCCACCGAATCGATGAAGCAGCAGGCCGACCGGCTGCTGAAGGTGGTGTCGCGGTTCAAGCTGGGCGGGGAGCTTCAGACCGTTGTCCTGATTCCCGATCCGACCCCGTTGCCTCACCTCACCGCCCGCGGCCGGCCGGGCACGCCGATGCCGCACTCCAGGCTGCGATCCCAATCTCCCAACGACGCCGCCGCGCGATAGGTGCTCTGCAAGAAGCTCAATAACGCGGCATCCGGATCGGCTGCCGTCCGCACCGCCTCGTACGGCAACAGCCACTCGCCCATCTCCGCCGCCCACACCGCTCCCGCTGGCTCGATCCTGGCGTCCGCGAAACCCTCGGGCGCCGGATAGGCGTAGGAGTAGAACGCCGCCCGCGGATAGGCATCGCTGCCGGGCCAGAAGCCGGCGCTGCTCACCTCGTGCGAATAGGCCTCGCGCGTCACCGCATCGGGCAAGCCGGGAATGCCGCCCGGGTGCGGCGGCGCCGGCCGGCCCGAGAAGCGCGTGACGGCCAGGTCGAAACTGCCCCAGAAGAAATGCACCGGGCTGCACTTGCCCAGGAAGCCGGTGCGAAACAGCCGGAACACGCGGGCCGCCTGCACCAGCGCGCGCCAGAACGCGTTGACGGCGACCGGGTCGTACGCGGCATGGACCTGATCGTCCGGAAAGCGGATCGGCGCGGCGACCTCGTTCGGCATCTCATTGATCCGCACGTCGATCTGCAGCGATCGCAGTTCGTCCATCAGGCACCGATGGAACGTCGCCACCGACATGGGCTGCAGCGCAATCCGTCGATCGGGTGCACGCGAAGTGCGAACGACCAACTGGTGCTCGACCAGATCAAAGTCGATCTCCAGGACTTCGCCGCGCGGCGTGTCGATCACCGAAGTGCCGAGGCCGTGCGCATTGACGTACAACGGCACCTGCCAGCCGTGATTGACCCATGGCGTCAGCGCCAGCCGCACCTTGCCGACGATCTGCGTCCACAACTGAAAGGTGGCGGCCGTGTCGCGCCACGCGGGATAATTCAATGGCGGCCAGGGCGGGATCGAGCTCATATCGGGGGCCTCCTCAAACTGGAGCCGGGAACTGTACGCCGACGCAGCGAAGATCGCTCTTCCAACAACAGTCGAGCATCGAGCCCATGGCGAATTCCCCGAACCTGCGCTAGCGCAAAGACATTTCCGGAAGCGCGCATAGTCTCAATTTGGACAAGAAGCACAGGAGCCCATCATGAGACCCAGAGCACTCGTTTGCGCCCTCGTGGCGACGTCGCTGGCAGCGGCCGGTCCGGCATTCGCCCAGGCCGACAATCAACAGAACCTGGACAGGAATTTCCAGCAGATCCAGCGTGCCCAGCAGTGGCAAGCGCAGCACGGATACCAGCCGCCACCGGGAATGCGTGTCTACCCGGCGCCCGGGCAGCCGGCGTATCGGCAGCCCGGACAGCCCGGATACCAGCAGCCTGGCCGGCCCGGATACCAGCAACCCGGCCGGCCCGGCCATGCCCCGCGCGGGAACAGGCACAACTACAACGAGTACGGGGCCGGGCCTGACCACAATTTTCATCCGGGCGACCGGTTGCCGCCGCAATATCGCAGCTACAACTACGTGGTCAACGACTGGCGCGGCCATCGCCTGAGCCCGCCGCCTCCTGGCTACCAGTGGGTGCAGACCGGCGCCGACTACGTGCTGGTCGCCATCGCCACCGGCCTCATCGTCCAGCTGCTGCTGAACAACTGACGGTTGCTCATTCAGCAAGACGGGGCGCCGGTACGATGGCGCGATGCCAGGCGCACCAACCGACACCCCCGCCGACCTGAGCACCGAATGCTGCATCGCCGGCGGCGGTCCGGCCGGGCTGGTGCTGGGTTATCTGCTGGCGCGAGCCGGCGTCAAGGTCGTCGTGCTGGAGAAGCACGGCGATTTCCTGCGTGACTTTCGCGGCGACACGATCCACCCGTCGACGCTGACGGTGCTGGACGATCTCGGGCTGCTGGAGGCATTCCTCGAATTGCCGCACCAGGAAATCAGCGAACTCACGGGCGAGGTGTATGGCCAGACCGTGACGCTGGCCGATTTCAGGCATGTCCCAGCGCCGCGGCCGTTCCTGGTGCTGATTCCGCAATGGGACTTCCTGGATTTCATCGCGGAGCAGGCGCGTCGCCTGCCCACCTTTTCGCTGCGCATGGGAGCCAAGGCCGTGGGTGTCGTCGAACGCGACGGCAGGGTGGTCGGCGTCAATGTCGAGACGGTCGACGGCGAGTCGGCGATCCGTGCCGACCTGGTGGTGGCCGCCGACGGGCGCCATACCACGTTGCGCGACAGCGCAGGCCTCACCAGCGAAGACCTGGGCGCGCCGATCGACGTGCTGTGGTTCCGCCTGCCGCGCGACGCCGCACACGACCCTTCGCGCACCGGCGGCACCATCCAGCCCGGCGCGATGCTGGTAACGCTGAACCGCGATTCGTACTGGCAGTGCGCCTATGTCATCCCGAAAGGCTCGGCCGAAGCGTTGCAGACAAAGGGGATCGCTGCATTCCGCCAGCGGGTCGCGACGGTGGCGCCGTTCCTGGCGCCCGCGACGGCGACGCTGGCCGGCTGGGACGACGTCAAATTGCTCAGCGTGCAGATCAGCCGCATGCCGCGCTGGTACCGCGACGGCCTGCTGTGCATCGGCGACGCGGCGCATGCGATGTCACCGGTGGGCGGCGTGGGCATCAACCTGGCGATCCAGGACGCGGTGGCCGCCTCCAACCTGCTCGCCACTCCCTTGAGAGAGAAGTGCCTGGCCACCAGCGATCTCGCCGCCGTCCAGCGCCGTCGCGAATGGCCGGCCCGGGTGACGCAGCGGATGCAGATCGCGGTGCAGAACGAAGTGCTGGCGCCGGTGCTGGCCGGCGCCCAGGCACCGGCACATCTGCCGTTTCCGTTGAAGCTGCTGCAGCGCCTGCCGCGGCTGCGCCGCATCCCCGCCCGCCTGATCGGGATCGGCGTCAGGCCGGGGTCGTTCAGAAGTTGCTGGATGAGGGACTGGTGACCGCTCAGGCTGGAAGTCAACCTTGACGGGTCGGACACGACCGAGGTAGCAATTGGGGTCGGATCGGAATTCAAGACGGTGATGTCACCGGAGCGCGC
>JAAOZX010000166.1 GCA_012274225.1 Comamonadaceae bacterium
CGGTGTGCTGATCAGCCTGGAAGACATCACCCTGCTGCAGCAGAGCCAGGTCGAGCTGCGACAGGCCAAGGACGAAGCCGAAGCTGCCAACCGCGCCAAGAGCGACTTCCTTGCCAACATGAGCCACGAGATCCGCACCCCCATGAACGCGATCCTCGGCTTCACGGAACTGCTCAAGCGCGGCTACAGCAAGAGCGAGCGCGAATCGTCGCGCTACCTCGACACCATCCACAGCAGCGGGCGCCATCTGCTGACGCTGATCAACGATATCCTGGATCTCTCCAAGGTGGAAGCGGGCCACGTGGAGATCGAGGCCGGTTCCTGCATGCCGCACGCGGTGGCGCAGCAGGCCTGCGCGGAGCTGTCGGTCAAGGCGCGCGAAAAAGGGATCCGGTTGGAACTGCGGGCCGACGGTCCGGTGCCGGAAACCATCACGTCGGACGGCGCGCGCATGCGCCAGGTGTTGCTGAACCTGATCGGCAACGCGATCAAGTTCACGGAAAAAGGCGGCGTGACGGTGGTGCTCGGTTGCAGGGGAAGCCAGTACGTCATGGAGGTGCGCGACACCGGCATCGGCATTCCGGCCGAACGCATCGAAGACATGTTCGAGCCTTTCACCCAGGCCGATGCCTCGATCACGCGCCGGTTCGGCGGCACCGGACTGGGGCTGGCCATCAGCCGCAAACTGGCTCGCGCCCTGGGCGGCGATCTCAGCGCCGCCAGCACCCCTGGGGTGGGCACCACGCTGACCTTCACCTGCGCCACCGGGGCCTTGGACCGGGTGACTATGCTGACGCCGGCGCAGGTGATGGCAGCGGGAACGGTCGCGGCCGCGGCGCCCAAAGCGCGCTGGCACATCCCCGCCTCGCGGGTGCTGGTGGTGGACGATGGCGCCGAGAATCGGGAACTGCTGTCGCTCGTTCTCGCGGAGCAGGGCCTGTGGGTGGAAGAGGCGGAGAACGGACAGGTCGCGTTGGACAAGGTCGCCGCCGGCGGCTTCGACCTGATCCTGATGGACATGCACATGCCGGTGATGGACGGTTCCACCGCCGTGCGGGCCTTGCGCAGCAGAGGTGTGGCCACGCCCATCATCGCTTTCTCCGCCGATGCGATGAAAGGCTACGAGGCGGAAGCGCTGGCCGCCGGCTGCACCGCGTGCCTCACCAAGCCCATCGACATCGACGCCCTGCTCGACCGGCTCGCGCAGTTGCTGGGCGGTGAGCGCCTCGCCCCGGACGCCTCTTCCGCTGAGCCTATCCTCATGCCGGCGAGTGCGCCGGCCCCGCTGGCGCCCGGTGCTGGGCCCGACTCCGGAACCTCGCGTGCAATGATTCATTCGCGATTTGCCAACCAGCCTCGCCTCTCGCCCATCGTCGCCAAGTTCGCGGCGCGGCTTCGGGAACGGATCGATGAAGCTTGGGCGTACCATGCCAAAGGCGACTTTGAGGAGCTTGGCCGCTTTGGACATTGGCTGGCCGGCTCGGCCGGGATGATGGGCTACGACAGCCTCACCTCGCCGGCGCGCGAGCTGGAGGCGCTGGCGAAGGCCGGGGACGGTTCCGGCTCATCCATGGTGTTGGCGCGGCTGGATGGCATGTGCAACCGGCTCGCGGTTCCGGAGTCGGTCGTGGCTTCGTGATCTCCCGAATAGCACAATGACCTCACTGACCAAGGCCCCCTCCAATGGAACCTGATAGCACCAGCACCGTCGGAAGCGGGAGTTCGGGACCGCACACCGTCTTCATGCCGGGGGCCGATCAGTTGACCGACCGTCGCATGGGCGCCATCAACCCCGAAGAGAGGGTCTGGGGCAGCCAGTCGCCTGCGGGGCTGAGCGACGCCGTCATCATGATGGTGGACGACGAGCAACTGAACATCGAAATGACCGAGGCCTTTCTCGAAGGCGCAGGCTACCGGCATTTTGTGTGGACCACCCAGGCCGAGACCGCTGTCGAGCTGATGCACAGCAAGCGGCCCAGCCTGCTGTTGCTCGACCTGTCGATGCCCAAGGTCAGCGGGATGCAGATCCTGAAGATCATGCGCAATGACGCCGTGCTGCGCCACCTCCCGGTCATCGTGCTGACCAGCACGCACGACCCCCAGGTGAAGCTGCAGGCGCTGTCGTTGGGGGCCATGGACTTCCTGTCGAAGCCCGTGGATCCGAGCGAGCTGGCATTGCGGATCCGCAACACGCTGGCAGCCACCGTCTATCGCGATTACCTGGCCCAGCACGACCCGCTCACGGCGCTCCCGAACAAGCTGTGCTACAAGGAAGCCGTCAAGGCGGCGCTCGGCCGGTCCGAGCGGAAGGCCAAGGGGGCACTCATCCACATTGGTGTGGACCGCTTGGGGAGCGTCAACGACGCCATGGGCCGCGCGGTGGGCGACCAGTTGGTGCAGCGCATTGGCAAGCGGCTGAGCAATTGCGTCGAAGCGGAATGCGCTGCCGCTCTCGGCAGCGCGCAAGACCAACCCACGCTGTACCGGTTCGACGGCGACGAGTTTGCCGTCCTGCTGCCGCAGATGGATGATATCGAGACCGCCGCCGCCTTCATCAGCCGGTTGCTCGACGCGGCGTCCACCAGCTTCAACCGCGGTGGGGCGCAGGAGATATTCGTCACCTGCAGCATCGGCGTCGCGGTATTTCCCGACGATGGCCGTGAACTGGACACCCTGCTGACCAATGCCGGTCTGGCGATGCGGCATGCCAAGAGGTCGGGGCGCCAGACCTACGCCTTTTTCTCGACCGAGCTCAACGAAAAGGCGGTGCGAACGCTCAACCGCGGCGCCGACCTGCGCATGGCGTTCACCCGCGACCAGGTCGAATTGCTTTACCAGCCGCGGATCGATACCGCCACCCGCACGCTCACCGGGGCGGAGGCGATCATCCGGTGGTCCCATCCGTCGGGCGAAGTGTTCCAGGGCGACGCGGTCCTGAATCTGGCGGCGACCAGCGAAATGAGCATGGCACTCACCGAGTGGATGCTCCAGCAGCTGCGGGACCAGACCAGGGTCTGGCGCGCCGTCAACCGCCGGCTGCGTCGCGTCGGCCTGACTGTCGATCTCGATCGGCTCACCTTGCCGCAGATTTGCGACATCCTGCGCGATGGGATTCGCGGCGGGTTGCAGCCGCAATACCTTGCGGTCGAGTTTCGTGGCGGCGCCGATGTCGAACCGACCCGGGCGGACATTGAAACGATCACCGGCCTGAAGAAGATTGGCGTGCGTTTCGTTCTCGACCGGTTCGGCGGTCCGGACTCGTCGCTGCTGCAGCTGCGCGGGCTACCGATCGACGCGGTGAAAGTCCATCCGCTCTTCTTCCAACCTGCCGGCACCAACGAGGACGTCCGCCCGCTGGCCGCGGCGCTGCTGGCCCTGACTCGCCAACTGGGGCTGCGGTCGATCGCCACCGGGATCGAAACCGAGCGCCAGCTGCAACTGCTCGAGGCGCAGCAATGTGACGAGTACCAGGGGCCGCTGATCGGCTCGCCGATGACGGCGGATGCGTTCGCCAAGAAGTGGCTGCTGGCCTGAGCGGCCCGCGGCGGCATCACTCCGGCGTACAGTGCCCCGACATCAGTTTCGCCTTTCGTCCATCCCAGGGGGAGCGAACAATCCCCTGCATTCAGTGAGGGTGTTCTGATCGAGTGGGTCCGGGCGCCCGCTGAGGTCATTCGCCCATTTGCATTGACTGCCGCCACTGGCCGCTTCTAGTGCACGAGGCTCCCGGCCCGGTTGACAAGTGTCAACGGCGCCGCAGGCGGTCTTTGGTCTAATGCCTGCCATGGAAGCTCAGCTGGGAAAATCATCAGCCGGCGCCTCATCGATACGCTCGGGGTTTTTTGACCCGGGCGTTGCTTCTTGCAGGGGTCGCGTAGACTGTCTGCAGACCCGCAGGCCCCCGTACCCGGAGGCGCCGGGGAAACGGCCAGGAGAGAGTTTTGCATCGAACCGATATCGCCAACCCCGCCTATTTCCACAAGGTCGTCGATTGCCAATGGGCTTGCCCCGCACACACACCGGTCCCTGAATACATCCGGTTGATCGCGCAGGGCCGCTACAGCGACGCCTACATGATCAACTGGGTCTCCAACGTCTTTCCGGGCGTGCTCGGCCGCACCTGCGACCGTCCCTGCGAACCCGCCTGCCGGCGCAGCCGGGTCGAGGAAAACAACGGCGAGAAGCCCGAGCCGGTCGCGATCTGCCGCCTCAAGCGCGTCGCCGCCGACCTGAAGGACGACGTGGCCGGGCGCATGCCCAAGGCCGGCAAGAAGAACGGCAAACGCGTTGCCTGCATCGGCGCCGGCCCAGCCTCGCTGACGGTGGCGCGTGACCTTTCGCCGCTCGGCTATGACGTCACTGTGTTCGACGGCGAGGCCAAGGCCGGCGGCTTCATCCGCACCCAGATTCCGCGGTTCCGCCTGCCCGAATCGGTGATCGATGAGGAAACCGGCTACATCCTCAACCTGGGTGTCCATTTCAGGAACAACGAGCGCGTCGAGTCCATGAAGGGGCTGATGAAGCAGGGCTACGACGCGATCTTCGTCGGTTGCGGCGCGCCGCGCGGGCGCAACCTGGAGATTCCGGGTCGCACCGAAGCCGCCCTCCACATCCACATCGGCATCGACTGGCTGGCCTCGGTGTCGTTCGGCCACATCAAGACGATCGGCAAGCGCGTGATCGTGCTGGGCGGTGGCAACACGGCAATGGACTGCTGCCGTTCGGCCCGGCGCCTTGGCGGCAGCGACGTCAAGGTCATCGTGCGCAGCGGCTTCGAGGAAATGAAGGCGTCGCCCTGGGAGAAGGAAGACGCGATGCATGAGGGCATCCCGATCCTCAATTACCACGTGCCCAAAGCCTTCGTCCACAAGAACGGCAAGCTTCAGGGCATGAACTTCGAGATCGTCAAGGCCGTGTACGACGACAAGGGCCGGCGCAAGCTGGTTCCCACCGGCGAGCCGGACGTCTTCTTCGCCTGCGACGAGGTGCTGGTCGCGGTGGGCCAGGAGAATTCCTTCCCCTGGATCGAGCGCGACAGCGGCATTGCCTTCGACGAATGGGGCCTGCCGGTGCTGAACAAGGACACGCTGCAGTCGACGGTGCCCAACGTCTTCTTCGGCGGCGACGCGGCCTTCGGTCCCAAGAACATCATCACGGCGGTGGCGCACGGTCACGAGGCCGCGGTGTCGATCGACAAGCTGTTGCACGGCGAAGCCGTCGAGGTCCGGCCGCCGCCGATGACCAACCTGATGTCGCAGAAGATGGGCATCCACGAGTGGAGCTACGACAACGACACCTCCAACGACGAACGCTTCAAGGTGCCATGGGCCAAGGCCGAGCAGGCGCTGGCCAGCATCAAGGTGGAGGTCGAGCTGGGGTTCGACGTGGCGACGGCCGTGAAGGAGGCGGGCCGGTGCCTCAACTGCGACGTGCAAACCGTGTTCACCGAATCGGCCTGCATCGAGTGCGACGCCTGCGTCGATATCTGCCCGATGGACTGCATCACCTTCACGGTGAACGGCGAGGAGCCGGACCTGCGCACGCGGTTGAAGGCGCCCGCGCTCAACCTGGCCCAGGACCTCTA
>JAAOZX010000167.1 GCA_012274225.1 Comamonadaceae bacterium
CACCAGCACCAGCACCAGCACCAGCACCAGCACCAGCACCAGCACCAGCACCAGCACCAGCACCAGCACCAGCACCAGCACCAGCACCAGCACCAGCGCCCGCCGTTGCGCCGGCCGCGGCCCCCGCTGCTTCAGCAGCGCCAACCCCGGTGGTGGCACCCGTAGCGACAGCCAATTCCGGAACGCTGATCCCGCTGACTGCCGCGACCAGCTGCTCGATCCCGGACTTGCGTGAGGCGCTGCTGCAGCGCGCCAACGCCGCGCGTTCCGACGGCTACGTCTGTGGCATGGAGACCTTGCCGAGTGTCCCTGCACTTCGATGGAACGACGTGCTGTTTTCAGCGGCGGCACGCCATTCGCTGGACATGGCCGCGCGCAACTATTTCTCGCACGACACACCCGAAGGTGTCGCGTTCTGGGAGCGCCTCTCGGCCGAAGGGTATGCCTCGTTCGCCGCCGGTGAGAACATTGCTCGCGGGCAATCCTCGGTCGATGAGGTCATGGCTGCGTGGCTCGGCAGTGAGCCGCACTGCCGAAACATCATGAGCCCGTACCTGAACGAGGTAGCGGTGGCCTGCGTGAACAGTATCTGGACGATGGAGTTGGGCGGGCGGTAACCGCAGCGCCCTATCCGCCGGATTCGAGAGCGTGGCCCTTGCCGCGGCCACGGCCGAGCACCTGCAGCAACTGCGGCAGGGCCACCTGCAGCGCCGGCTTGAGCGTGTGCGGCGGGTTGATGACGAACATGCCGCTGGCCGTGAGCCCCTGGCCCCGGTCCGGTTCCCCTGGGACATTGCGCTCTTCCGACTGGCCGATTGCCAGCGTCGCATGCAACCAGGGCCGCCCGGCCTGGGTGACCAGGGTCTTCAGCCGGCGTGGCAGCTCATGCGCCTCCGGACGGGGAATGATGGGGTACCAGACCGCGTAGGTTCCGGTCGAAAACCGCAGGAGGCTGTCTTGTACGCAGGCACTCACTTTGGCGTAATCGCTCTTGATCTCGTAGCTCGGGTCGATCAGGACAAGGCCTCGGCGCGAGGGCGGGGGCAGGAAGGCCTTCAGCCCCTCGAAGCCGTCCTGGCGCGCCACAGCGACCTGACGCCCGGCTCCCAACTGGGCGATGTTGGCGGCGAGGGCCTTGCTGTCGGTGGGGTGCAGTTCGAACAGCTTGAGCTTGTCGCGGGCTTCCTTGCGCAGCAGCGCCTGGACGATGAAAGGGGAGCCCGGGTAGATCTTCAACTGGCCGGAGGGGTTGAAGCCGGCCACGGTTTCCAGGTAGTCCTGCAGCAAGGGCGCGATCTCCCCAATGGCGGGCTGGCGGCTGCCAGCGGGCGCCAGCGCCGCAAAGAGCTTCACGACCCCGTCCGCGGCCTCGCCCGAGGTACCGGCATAGTCCCCATCCAGCCGGTACAGGCCGGCCCCCGCGTGGGTATCGACGACGGTGAGCGCGGTCTCTTTCTGCGTCAGATGCCGCAGGATGGCAATCAGCATCGTGTGTTTTAGGACGTCGGCGTGGCTGCCAGCGTGGAAGGCATGACGGTAGCTGAACATGCGGCGATGGTAACGCCCGGCCGCGGGGCTGTAGCTAAGTCCTTGATTTTTCGTATAATGTTGGGCTCTGCAGCGCATTGTGGCCCCGCGTCAGAGATCCGGAACACCCGCGGTGAAGATCGCAGGCTTTCCGGATAGCCCACCTAAGAGGTTCTCGCCTAGAAGAACACCGACCGTGGAAAAGGGCCCGCCAAACCACGTCGAAAGATACTCATGAAAACGTTCAGCGCAAAACCCGCTGACGTGACGCACGAGTGGTTTGTGATTGACGCCACCGACAAGGTGCTCGGAAGGATTGCCAGCGAAGCAGCCCTCCGTTTGCGCGGCAAACACAAGGCCATTTACACGCCTCACGTCGACACCGGCGACTTCATCGTCGTCATCAACGCAGCCAGAATCCGCGTCACGGGCAACAAGGCCCTGGACAAGATCTACTACCGCCACTCGGGCTATCCGGGCGGCATCAGTGCCACAAACTTCCGCGACATGCAAGCCAAGCACCCGGGGCGCGCCCTGGAAAAGGCCGTCAAGGGCATGCTGCCCAAGGGCCCGCTCGGCTACGCGATGATCAAGAAACTCAAGGTGTATGGCGGTGCCGAGCACCCCCACACCGCCCAGCAGCCCAAGCTGCTGGAAATCTAAGGAGCCTTGAGAATGATTGGTGAATGGAACAATGGCACCGGCCGTCGCAAATCCAGCGTGGCCCGGGTGTTCATGAAAAAAGGCACGGGCAAGATCACGGTCAACGACAAGGACATCCAGGAGTTCTTCGGTCGCCAGACTTCGATCATGATCGTCAAGCAACCGCTGTTCTTGACGAACCACGTCGAGACGTTCGACATCAAGATCAACGTCCACGGCGGCGGCGAGTCCGGCCAGGCCGGCGCGGCGCGACACGGCATCACGCGCGCCCTGATCGACTATGACGCGGCCCTCAAGCCGGCCCTCAGCCAAGCCGGCTTCGTGACCCGCGACGCCCGCGAAGTGGAACGCAAGAAGGTCGGCCTGCACTCCGCACGCCGTCGCAAGCAGTTCAGCAAGCGCTGACCCGCTTCTCCGTCGGATCGAAGCCGCACCGGGTTCGCCTGCTGCGGCTTTTCTTCTGGCCGCACCGGCAATCAGGGCAAGGCCGGATCGTCACGCGGCCGTTCCTGTAGCACCATTGATGAGATGCGCTTTCGCCTGCTTCGCCGCCGCCTGACCATCAGTGCACCCCGGATGGCCGTTCGCAGCGCCCTGCCCTGGCCGCTGCGCTGGGTCGGCGTAGCGTTGGTGCTCGGTTTCTGCGCGGCCATTGGCCTGTGGGCCTTCGAATTCGGCAAGTCGATCGCCGGCATCGATGGCGAGGCAAAGGAGGAGCTGGTTCGGTTGCGGGCCGATGTAGCCCGGATGCGCCACGAAGAGGACAAAGTGCAGTCGATTACCAACACTTCGTCCAGCCTGGCCATCGCCGAAAAGACCGCCATCGAGCGCTTGGGCGCGCAGATCCGGACGCTGGAAGCGGAAAACCGGGCGCTGCGCGACGACCTGGGTTTTTTCCAGCGCTTGCTGCCCACCAGCGGCAACGCGCCCGTGACCATCCGAGGGCTCCAGGCCGAGGTATTGGGTGGCACGCAGCTCAAGTGGCAGGTGTTGCTGATCCAGTCGGGCAAGAATGCGCCCGAATTTCGCGGCAAGCTGCAGATGAGTATGAGCGGCACGCTGGATGGCAAGCCCTGGATGATGGAAATAGGCGACGGTCCGCGCCTGTTGCAGTTCCGCCAATATCGGCGGGCCGAGGGAATGGTCGACTTGCCGCCGCAAGTCGTGGTAAAAAACGTATCCGCCAAGGTGGTGGAGGGCACCGCCACCCGGGCCGTTCAAAGCATCAAGCTGTGAGCAGCGAACGAGGAAGCAAAGCATGTTTGGCAACAAGGGGCAGCCACCCATCAAGAGCCTGATCGCCAATGGCAGCCGCATCGAGGGCAACCTGACGTTCACCGAGGGGTTGCGCATCGACGGCGAAGTGTTCGGCGACACCCGCGCCAACCCCGAGCAGCCCAGCATCCTGGTGATCTCGGAGGCGGCGATGGTTCAGGGCGAAGTCCACGCCGATCACGTGATCATCAACGGCACGGTGCGCGGGCCGGTGTTCGCCGGCGAACTGCTGGAACTGCAGCCCAAGGCCCGCATCGAAGGGGACGTGCGCTACAAGGCGCTTGAAATGCACCAGGGCGCCATCATCTCGGGACATCTGAAGCCGCTGGACGGGTCCGACGAAAAGCCCTTACTCAAGCTCGCGTCCAAAAACCCCTAGGCGGCATTCCCGAGCGATTTGAAGTAGTATTTAACAGCTTGTCATTCCCGGAGATCCCATGAGCGCAATTGCCGAAAACGTTGACACCGAAATGCCCGCTCCGCTGCTGTTCACCGACAGCGCGGCAGCCAAGGTCGCTGACCTGATCGCCGAAGAGGGCAATCCGGAGCTGAAGTTGCGCGTCTTCGTGCAAGGCGGCGGCTGCTCCGGGTTCCAGTACGGATTCACGTTCGACGAAGTCACCAACGATGACGACACCGTCATGACCAAGAACGGCGTGTCGCTCTTGATTGACGCGATGAGCTACCAGTACCTGGTGGGTGCCGAGATCGACTACAAGGAAGACCTGCAAGGCGCCCAGTTCGTGATCAAGAACCCGAACGCCAGCACCACCTGCGGCTGCGGCTCGAGCTTCTCGGCCTGACGCCAGGGCTCCCGGCTAGGCCGGATACACACACCCCAGCACACGGGCGCCTCTGGCGCCCGTGATGCTTTGCAGCGCGAGTTCTTCCCGGTTCAGGGTCTTGCGGGCCAGCCAGGCGAAAGCCGTGGCCTCGACCTGTAGCGGGGGCAGGCCCCAGTCAGCACTGGAGGTCACCTGCGTCCGTGGCAGCAAGGCGCCCAGCCGCTGCATGAGGTGACTGTTGAGCGCGCCGCCGCCACAGACGATCAACCGGCTCAGGTCGGGTTGGTGCCGCAATGCGTCCGCGCTGCAGGCGCTGGCCGTCAGTTCGGCCAGGGTCGCCTGGACATCGGCCGCGGTGGCCGCCCCGAAGGCCCGCAAATGCCCATCCAGCCAGTACCGGTTGAACAGGTCGCGGCCGGTGCTCTTGGGCGGGGCCCGGCGGAAATACGGATCGCCCAGCAGCACCTCCAGCAGCGCCGGCGACGGCCGCCCGGTCGCGGCCCAGGCGCCGCCGGCGTCGTAGGGCTTCCCGCTGTGCTGCGCGCACCAGCTGTCCATCAAGGCGTTGCCGGGGCCGCAATCGAACCCCAGCATCGAGCCGTCCGCCCGCAGCAAGGTCAGGTTGGAGATGCCGCCGATGTTGAGTACCCCCACGGATTCACCCGGTCGGCTGAACAGGGACTGGTGAAAGAACGGTGCCAGCGGGGCGCCCTGGCCGCCGGCGGCTACGTCGCGGGTGCGAAAGTCGGCAGCCACGTCGATTCCGGTGAGCTCGGCCAGCAAGGCCGGCTGGCACAGCTGGATCGTGTAGCCGGTGCCGTCGAGCTCCTGCGGTCGGTGCCGTACGGTCTGGCCGTGGGCACCGATGGCCAGAACCGAGCCGCGGTCCGCCCCCGTGTCCCTCAGCAATTGGCCGACCACCTCCGCGTAAAGCCGAATCAGGGCGTTGGCCGCCAGAGCCGCCCGGTGCAACTCGTCCGCGCCACTGGCATTGAGGGCCAGCAGCTCGGCTCGCAGGGAAGCGGAAAGCGACGCGCTGGCGTGCGCAATCACCCGCGGGCTGCCGGCCGAGAAGTCGGCCAGGACGCCGTCGACCCCATCCAGCGAGGTGCCGGACATGAGGCCGATGTAGAGCTCAGACATGCGCGGATGTTAGCTCGCCGGATCGCGAGCCGCCGGCGCGTGCGCCTTCAGTTGGCGCTGGCAACGACGGCGCTGGACGCGGCCGCCGCCAGTTGCACGCGCATGGCGCGCGCAAGCCGGTCGAAGTCGGGCTTCGCCTCGGCTGAGAGCGCGGCGCCATCGCTGCGACGCGCGAACTGTACCGGATCCTGGTGCATGCCGTTGACCCGGAACTCGAAGTGCAGATGCGGGCCAGTGGCCCAGCCAGTGGCGCCGATGGCGCCGATTCGCTGGCCCTGACTGACGTTCTGGCCGGCGTGGACGTCGATGCGGCTGAGGTGGGCGTAGACGGTTTCGTCGCTGCCGTTGTGCCGGACCATGACAACATTGCCGAAGCCGTTCTGCCAGCCCGAGAATTCGACCTGCCCGTCGCCCACGGTCCGCACCGGGGTGCCGACGGCGCCGGCGAAATCGATTCCAAGGTGGGCTTTCCACTCGTGCAGGATCGGATGGAACCGCATCTCGAAGCCGCTGGTGACGTGAGAGAACGCGACCGGCGAAGCGAGGTAGGAGGTCACAAGGCTCTTGCCGTCCAGCGTGTAATAGCCGCCCTTGTGGCCGGGTTCCTTGAACCAGACGGCTTGGTGGGCCTGGCCCTTGTTGACGAACTCCACGGACAGCACCCGCCCGGTGCGCAACGGCTCGCCGTCCGCTTCCAGCGCCTCGTAGACCACACTGAACCGGTCGCCGCTGCGCAGAGCATGCCGGAAGTCGATGTCGCCGGACAGGATGTCGATGACCTGGCCGACCACACTGTCGGGAATCCTGGCCTCCCCGGCCGCGGCGAACAGGGATGAGCGAATGGTGGCGCTGCCCATGCGGCTCGCGGGGACCAGCGTGGCCAGTTCGACCCGCGAAGTGAACCGGCCCGGGGCCGTCCGCTCGATCACCAGCCGCTGGAACGTGCCGTTGTCTTCCGGTGCCCAGCGGACGCTCAGCTTTTGCAGGGCCTGGGCACCGTCGGCCTCGACCGTGACATTGCGGCCGGCATGGCCCAGCAGTTGCGCCCGGAAATCGGCATCCTGGTGCAGGTAGGCAATAGCTGCCGGGTCAAATACCCCCAGGCGCGAAAGCAGCGTTTCCGCGGTGTCGTTGACCCGCGTGACCTCGGTGCGAAACAGGTTGATTTCGTGCAGGTCGAGGGCGTTGATCTGCTCTTGCACGGCAAGCGGCTGGACCGACTCAAGCACTTCGCGCACTTGCACCGGGTCCGGCACCGGGTCGAGCGATGCGACGGCGAATGCGGCCCCGCCGCCTCCGAGCAGCAGGGCGGCGATCAGGGCAGTTACCTGTTTCGGATGATGCGCCAGCGCATGGGCTGTGCGGGACACAAGTTGTTCGCCGACGGCGATCAAACCGTTTTTCTTCAATGGAGCGTTCCTTACAGGGGGCCTGTTTTGTCCTACACGGGAGAGGGGGGTTCCCCTACGTTACCTGAGCGCGGGTAATGCGGGGAGGAATGCCGCAATTAGAATCGGCATCACCGATGATCTGGCGCGAGTATAGCCAGCCCCCGATGGCTCGGCCAGAAAAACCCCTTATGAATCAAGAAGTTGTTACAAACTATCCGGTAACGGATGGTGTCCGTGCCGCGCTGGCGATCAGCTTGCGCGGCGCCCAGGAGCTGCTCCCGCAAGCCGACTGGGTCCAAAAACTCGCCAAATCGGAAGCGACGAGGGTCCCGCTGCTCATCAAGCTGGGGCTTGATCCTACAGCGCCTGACATCCATGTAGGACACACGGTGGTCCTGAACAAGATGAGGCAGTTGCAGGACCTCGGGCACACCGTGATTTTCCTGATCGGCGACTTCACCTCGATGATCGGCGACCCGTCGGGTCGCAACACCACCCGGCCGCCGCTCACGGCCGAGCAGATCAAGGCCAATGCCGAGACCTATTACAAGCAGGCCAGCCTGGTGCTGGACCCGGCGCGCACCGAGATCCGCTACAACAGCGAATGGAGCGATCCGCTGGGCGCGCGCGGGATGATCCAGCTGGCCGCGCGCTACACCGTGGCGCGGATGATGGAGCGCGACGACTTCAACCAGCGATTCAAGGACGGCCGGTCGATCTCGGTGCACGAGTTCCTCTATCCGCTGATGCAGGGCTATGACTCGGTCGCGCTCAAGAGCGATCTCGAGCTCGGCGGCACCGACCAGAAGTTCAACCTGCTGATGGGTCGCCACCTGCAGCAGGAATACGGGCAGGAGCCGCAGTGCATCCTGACGATGCCGCTGCTCGAGGGGCTGGACGGCGTCGAGAAGATGTCCAAGAGCAAGAACAACTACATCGGCATCAACGAGGACGCCAACACAATGTTCGCCAAGGTCCTGTCGATCTCGGACGACCTGATGTGGCGTTGGTACACCTTGCTGAGCTTTCGCAGCGAGGCCGAGATCGCCAGGCTGCGGGCCGAAGTGACGGGCGGGCGCAATCCCAAGGACGCCAAGGTGTTGCTGGCCAGGGAAATCACGGCGCGATTCCACAACGTGGCCGCGGCTGACGCAGCCGAGCAGGACTTCGGCAACCGCAGCCGCGGCGGCATACCGGACGACATTGCCGAGATCCGGCTGACCGGCGCCCCGCTGGGCATCGCGGCGCTGCTGAAGCAGGCTGGCCTCGCGCCTTCGAGCAGCGAAGCCGGGCGCCTGATCGAAGGCGGCGGCGTTCGGGTCGATTCCAGCGTCGTGGCCGACAAGGGCCTCAAGCTCGAGGCGGGCCGCTACATCGTGCAGGTGGGCAAGCGCAAGTTCGCCAAGGTGACGCTCACGCCTTGACCCGGCACGCCCGGGGCTGCCGGCGCAATGCCGGTCGTCCGCGATTGCACAATTGAACAACATGCCCTTCCAGTCCGCTGTCAGCAACCTGCCGCCCCAGCTGCTGCTGCGCGTGTCGATCGTCGTCGCGATCATCACCATCGTGCTCAAGACGCTGGCCTGGTGGATCACCGATTCGATGGGCCTGCTGTCCGATGCGATGGAGTCGCTCGTCAATCTGGCCAGCGCTGTGTTCGCCCTGGTGATGGTGACCATCGCCAGCCGCCCGGCCGATGCCGAGCATC
>JAAOZX010000168.1 GCA_012274225.1 Comamonadaceae bacterium
ATGGTCGACGAAAGCACCGAGGCGCGGGCCGCCGAACTGGGGACCGGACCGGTTCCGTTCGGCGACGAGCGTTATCTCGAGCGCAACGGGCAGCCGGTGGTCGTCAAGAAGCAGGTGATCCTGACCGGGGACAACCTGACCGATGCCCAGCCCGGTTTCGACAACCAGACGCAGGAAGCGGCGGTGCACCTGACGCTGGATGCCAAGGGCACGCGGATTTTCAAGGACATCACCCGGGAGAACGTGGGCAAGCGGATGGCCATCCTGCTGTTCGAGAAGGGCAAGGGCGAGGTCGTCACGGCGCCGGTGATCCGCAGCGAGATCGGCGGCGGCCGGGTCCAGATTTCCGGGCGGATGACGACCACCGAGGCCAACGACGTGGCGTTGCTGCTACGGGCCGGCTCGCTGGCGGCGCCCATGGAGATCATCGAGGAGTTCACCATTGGGCCGACCCTGGGCGCCGAGAACATCACCAAGGGCTTCCACAGCGTGGCCTGGGGCTTCGCCGTGATCTGCGCCTTCATGGCGGTTTATTACATGCTGTTCGGCCTGATCTCCGGCCTGGCGCTGGCTGTGAACCTGTTGCTGCTGGTGGCGGTGCTTTCGATGCTGCAGGCGACCCTGACCTTGCCCGGCATGGCGGCCATGGCGCTGGCCCTGGGCATGGCCATCGACTCCAACGTCCTGATCAACGAGCGGGTGCGCGAGGAATTGCGCAACGGCGCCTCGGCCCAGGCCGCCATCAACTCCGGCTATGAGCGCGCCTGGGCCACGATTTTCGACTCGAACATCACCACCCTCATCGCTGGCATCGCGTTGCTGGCTTTCGGCTCCGGACCGGTGCGCGGCTTCGCCGTGGTCCACTGCATCGGTATCCTGACATCGATGTTCTCGGCCGTGTTTTTCTCGCGCGGGCTGGTCAACCTCTGGTATGGCCGGAAGAAGAAGCTGCGGACGGTATCGATCGGGACGGTCTGGCGTCCGCCGGCCGATCCGGCTATAACGAAGGTCGAGTGAGGAAGAACGGACAAAATGGAATTTTTCAAGATCCGCCGGGACATCCCGTTCATGGAGAACGCGTTGATCTTCAACGTGATCTCCTTCCTGACCTTTGCCGCGGCGGTGTTCTTCCTGACCACCCGCGGCCTGCACCTCTCGGTCGAATTCACCGGCGGCACCGTGATGGAGGTGGGCTATTCGCAGGCCGCCGACGTCGAGAACGTCCGCAAGCTCGTCTCGGGCTTGGGGTTCGCCGATGTGCAAGTGCAGAATTTCGGCACTTCCCACGACGTGCTGATCAGGCTGCCGGCGCAAAAGGGCGTGAGCTCGGCCCAGCAAAGTGAGAAGGTCCTTACGGCGCTCAAGGCGGACAACCCCGGCGTGGCCCTGCGGCGCACCGAATTCGTCGGTCCCCAGGTGGGCGAAGAGCTGGCGACCGATGGGCTCAAGGCCCTGGCGATGGTTGTGGCCGGCATCATGATCTACCTGGCCTTCCGCTTCGAGTGGAAGTTCGCCGTGGCGGCGATCATCGCCAACTTGCACGACGTGGTCATCATCCTGGGCTTTTTCGCCTTCTTCCAGTGGGAGTTCTCGCTGGCAGTGCTGGCGGCCGTGCTCGCCGTCCTGGGCTACTCGGTGAATGAGTCGGTGGTGATTTTCGACCGGATCCGCGAGAATTTCCGTCGCTATCGCAAGATGAATACGGTGCAGATCATCGATAACGCGATCACCTCCACCATCAGCCGCACCATCATCACCCATGCCTGCACCCAGGCCATGGTGTTGTCGATGCTGCTGTACGGCGGCCCGACGCTGCACTACTTTGCCTTGGCCCTGACCATCGGCATCCTGTTCGGCATCTACTCCTCGGTCTTCGTGGCCGCTGCCATTGCCATGTGGCTGGGCATCAAGCGCGAGGACCTGGTGAAGTCCGCTGTCCGCAAGGACGAAGATCCCCAGGACCCGAACGCGGGCGCAACGGTCTGACCATGGCGAACGCGCCTCAATTGCCTCGAGGATCCGGCGGACTGGCCCGCCGGGCGCGCGAGCAGTTCGTGACGCATGCGGAGGCTGCACTGGAGCCAATGGGGCTCGCTATCAGGACGCGGCTGACGGAGCTGGTCGAAAACAGCGCGGGAACGCGCGAAATGTACGAGCGGCGCGACGCCTTGGTCGATTTCGAGCGCAAGGGGATGCTCTGGGTCAAGGGCACGGCCAAGGCGTGGCACGATGCGATGATTCCGCCCACTGAAACCGGACTGGTTCGGCTGGCCGCCAGCCTGGAGCTGATCGGCGATGAAGTGGTCGAGCGAAAGATCCTGTCATCGCGGCTGGCGCTGGCGATCATCGAGAAGGCCTCGTGGGAGTTGAACGACCTGCGGGTGCGCATCGGTCACCTGGAGGCCAGCGAGGATTTCGCCACCACTGACATCCTGCGGCCCGAGGCCCTGGCCCAGCTGCTGGTCGAGCAGTGGGACCAAGCCCAGATGACACGGCAGTGCTGGGAGCTGGTCCAGGACGTTATTCACCGAGAGGTGCTCGCGCACGTGCCGCAGGCCTATCACCTGGCCAACGAGTTCCTGATCAAGCAGGGGGTCATGCGCAATATCGACCTGAGCTCGCGGGTCAGGCGCGGCGCTTCGTCGTCCGGGGGCGGTCGCAAGGGCCCCGGCGGCAGTGCCGACAACCCGAACGATCCGGGCCAGGCCGGCCAATCCGGTCAATCGGGCTCGTCGGGGCAGTGGGGCCCGTCGGGGGGCGGCAACCGATCGGGGTCGGCTGGCTATGCCAGCAGCCAGCCCGGTAGCTGGAACGGCGGTGAAGACTACGGCCACATGGGGCAACATGGACCCGGCGGCGGCTATGGGGGCCAGGGCGGCTATTCCGGCCAGCAGGGCCCAGGCGAATCCTCCGGCGGTCCGGCGGGCCGCAACGTGAGCGACGAGACCCGATTGATGACGTCCAGACCGTCATTGGGCGGCCGTTCGCGCGGCACTGGCATCCTGGGCCGGTTGAAGCGCCTCTTGAGCGAGCGTGTGGCGGGCTACGACCAGGCTCCGCAGGCCGGGCCCTCGCCGGCATTGGCCCAAGCCCTGCAGGAGCAACGAACCGAACTCCAGGATACGGTCCTGCGCGGCGGCACCGGGCAGGACGCCCTTTACTACGACGACGCGGCCGTGCAGGAAGTGGCCGTGGACCTGCGGCGGCGCACTGGCGAGCTGAAGAAGAAGGCCACGACATCGACCGAGAAAGCCACGATCGAAATCGTGGCCCTCATGTTCCAGAGCATCCTGGCCGAGGAGCGGATTCCGCCAGCCATCCGGGTCTGGTTTGCCCGATTGCAGATGCCGGTGCTGAGGGTGGCCATCGCCGAGCCCGAATTCTTCGGTTCGCTTGAGCATCCGACGCGCCAGCTGATCGACCGCATGGGATCCTGCGTGATGGGCTTCGACGCTGCCGCAATCAGCGGCAGCGCGCTCGAAGTCGAAATCAAGCGGGTGGTTCAGGTGATCGAGCAATATCCCGAGACCGGGCGCCGCGTGTTCCAGCTGGTGTACGACGAATTCCAGAAGTTCATCTCGAAGTTCCTGACCGAAAAGGCGCCGACCCAGCGCCTGGTCTCCGTGGCGCAGCAGGTGGAACAGAAGGAAACCCTGGCGATCCAGTACACCATCGAGCTGCGCAGCATGCTGGCGGACATGCCGATTCGCGACGAGATCCGCGAGTTCCTGTTCAAGGTGTGGGCCGAAGTGCTGGCCCTGGCCGCCGTCAAGAACGGGCCGCAGCACGAAGACACCCTGGCCCTGAAGAACAGCGCCTCGGAGCTGGTCTGGGCGGCCAGCGCCAAACCCAATCGCAACGAGCGATCGCGGGTGATCCAGGACCTGCCGCGGTTGCTCCAGCGCTTGCGCCAGGGCATGACGCTGGTGGGCATCCAGGGCGCCGCCCAGGAAACGCACATCAAAGTGATCGGCGACACCCTGGCCGATGCCTTCCTGTCCAAGACCGAGGCGATCCCGCAGGCCCGGATCGAAGAGATGGCCAGCCGCCTGGCGCATCTGGAGGATTTTGTCGCCGATGACCCGGCGACCGATCTGCCGCTGGACGCTGAGAGCATCGAGCTGATGCTGGGCATGGACGCATCCATGATCGAGGTTGTCGCCGACGGCGGGTCCAAGCCAAGCGCGGCCATGCTGGCCTGGGCCAATGAGTTGCAGTTGGGCAATTGGTTCGCCCTGGATCACAATGGAGCGACCACCCAGGTGCAGTACGTCTGGCGCAGCGAGCGCAAACAGTTGCACCTGTTCGCCGCCACCACCGGACGCAGCTACCTGATCCAGGCTCGTCGGTTGGCCTCGTACTTGCAAGCCGGGTTGTTGTTGCCGGCCGAGGAGGAGGCCCTGACGGTGCGGGCCACTCGCGACGCGCTGGCCAAGATCGAGGCCAATCCGGAAAGACTGCTTCAGTGAACGGCCGAACTCCTGTCAGTGCGGCCGAGCGCAACTGACAGGCTGCGCCCGTCGGTCAATGGGCCAGCCGGCCTTCCGCCGGGTCGCACAGCTCGTCCAGGACCAGGGCATCGGGCTCGCGGCCGAAACTCCAGTAGACCATCAGGATGATGATCTTCAGATCGTCGAGCGACACCGGGTTGCCCGGGGCGGCCATCGCCCGATCGATGACGATCTCGCGCATTTCGGCCGGCAGAACGCCGGCCGACTCGAGGAACGAAACGAAGCCCAGGCACTGCGCCCCCAGGTGATCCTGCTCGGCCACCGAATACACGCGCATGCTGCAGGCAGATTGAAGGGCTGGCGCCTGGCCCTGAGGCGAATTGTCGTCGCCGGGTGCCATGCTTTGCGCGGCGAGATGCAAGCCGTCCAGCCAGGTCAGGGCATCCTGAATCTCGTCGGCGTCGAAGCCGTGAGCGCTGAGTTTGCGCCCCAACTGTTGAAGTTCGGGGCACGCATCGCCGCGCCAATAGTGTTCGTACACGAAAACGAGCACTTCAAACATCCCTCAATATAGCCCAGAACAAGCCGATTGACGGCAACAATGCCATGCAAGTTGTTGCGCGCCGGCGTCACAAATGACAGCGCCGGTCAGGCAGCGGCGACACGCTGAAATAGACCGCCTGGCAATCGCGCGACCTTGCCCTGGAGCTCGAGTTCGAGCAGCTGTCCCTGCAGCCATGCGGGCGATATGCCGGTACGGGCCACCAACGCGTCCAGGCTGACCGGGTCGAAGCCCAGGGCGGCCAAGAGAGTGTCATCGGCCCGTTGACTGGAGGCTTCGGGCGCAGCGTTGGCGACCTGCTGTCGTGCGGCCGGCTGCCCGTCCGGCAGGCGCATTTCCTCCAGCACGTCCTCGGCTGTCTCGACCAGCTTGGCGCCCTGCTTGAGCAATGCGTGGCAACCACGGGACTGGGGTGAGTGGATCGAGCCCGGAATCGCGAACACGTCCTTGCCTTGTTCGGCCGCCTGGCGCGCCGTGATGAGCGAACCTGATTGCAGCGCCGCCTCCACCACCACCGTGCCGCGGCTCAGTGCCGCGATGATCCGGTTGCGCTTGGGAAAGTTTTCGGGAAGCGGCGGCGTGCCGATCGGGTACTCGCTGACGATCAGCCCCGCCTGCTCGATGCGCCGGGCCAGCGCGAGGTGCTGGCGCGGATAGACGCGGTCGAGCCCGGTGCCCACCACGGCCACCGTGGCCATCCGGCCATCGGCCGCGCCCTCCAGTGCGCCCTCATGCGCGGCGCCGTCAACCCCCAGTGCAAGCCCCGACACCACCCCGAACCCGGCCTGCGCGAAGCTGCGCGCGAAGTGGTGGGCATTGACCAGGCCCTGAGGGGTCGGATTGCGGCTGCCCACCACGGCAATGGCCGTCGGCCAGCTCACCGGCGCTATCCCAGTCACATAGAGGACGGGTGGCGGGTCCTCTATGTGCAGCAGATCGGGCGGATAGTCGGCATCGCCTAGCGCCACGATGCGGCGCTGTCCCGGTCCGACTTCCTCTTGCAGCCAGTGCCAGCTGGCGGCGAGTTGCGCCGCCAACGCAGGCGGCTCGGCGCGCAGCGACCTGATTTGCGGTTCGGTCAGGAATTGGCGCAGGGCCTCGGGCGACTGGCCGAACACGGCATCCGGCAACCCAAACGCTGCCAGCAGGCGGCGCGCTGTCGAGTTTCCGATTCCGGGCGTGAGAACCAGGCGGAGCCAGCCGGCCAGGTCCTCGCGCTCCATCGCCGCGGCTGCGCCTTACCGCGGGCTGGCGACCCGGTCGCCGACCTTGACGGCGTCGTTGATCTCGAGGATCAGCGCATAGGACAGGTGCTCGAAAGGCCGGAACACCATCAGCAGGCCATTACGCTCGTCCGGCAGCTTGATCGGGGTGCCGCGCTCGCCGGGCTGTGACCAGTCCCGCTGCCGCTGACCATCCTTGAGGATGGCCATCACATGGCCCATTTCAACGCCATCCGCGATACCGCGGTTGATCACGACCACCTGGTTTTGTCCGGCGTTCACCACTGCATCGCCGTAGACCGAAACGATGCTGCCGTCCAGCCCCGGGGTCGATGCGTGCGGCACATAACTGAGAAATTCACGCGGCGGCTCGGGCAGCAGCCGGTCGCCGACCCGCATCTCTTCCTTGGCCGAAACGATGTCGATGGTTGCGGGCACGATCATGTTGTCCTCGCCGCCCGTGGCGTTTGGAATGGCCTGCACGCTCTCGCTTCGAACCAGGGCTGCCTTGCCCAGGTACATGGCTTCGTAGCCCAGCACGACGTTGGTCAGCGGGTCCGTTAGCGGGCGCGCGTTGCGGAACACCCGGTAGTCATCCGGGTGGCCCTCGGTGCGCAGCTTCAGCGGAGTGGGAATCAGGCCGCGTGCGTAAGCCCGGTCGCCACGGGTGATCAGGACCCGGCTTTCCGGCGCGGCGACGATTCGCGGGGCCTGCAACAGCTCGACCTCGTCGATGATCACCGGCTCCGCCAGGAAGGCCTCGATCAAGTGGGAATTCAATGTCGGCACGGAGGCGTCGGCCATCGGCTCGATCCGCGTGCGGGGCGAGACCCGCACGGTCTCGGTCGGCGCACTCCCTTCCGACCGCGCGATCCGCAGCGTAGCCCGACCGTCGCGCTTGTCCAGGACCAACGTCTGGCCGGGGTAGATCCGGTGCGGATTGCGCACGTCGCTGATGTTCATGCCCCACAGCTCGGGCCAGCGCCAGGGCTTGGTGAGGAAGATGCCGGAAATGGCCCACAGCGTGTCGCCGCGCTTGACCGTGTATTGATCCGGCGCGTCGGGCGCCAAGTCCGCCAGGGGAACACCGGTCTGTGCAACCTGTTCGGCGGTTGAGCGCTGGCCGGGGGTGACCGGGAAGTTCTGCCCCAGCGCAGCCGGGGCGGCCAGGAGGACCGATAGCGCTGCCGCCAGCACGGCGCATCCCCCCGCAAGGCGAGAACTAGAACGTTCGGTTGCCGCCCGGTGGGCAGCGGCTATCCGTTTTTCGCAGTGTTTTTGCATCGCGGAACTCGACCGCCCGGCCGCCGGCGCAGTCGAAAGTCTTGATAAAGTACTGGCGATTCTGCGCTCAAGCCCTTGATTGGGCAACGTTTGTGGCCTTGGCGCTCGGCCCGGATCGGCAAAAGTGGCGAAAATAGCGACACCTTCGGCGGAATCCCAATGGCACTTCTACCCATTCTTTACTACCCCGACTCCCGCCTGCATACGGTGGCGAAACCGGTGCGCCAGGTCGATGCGCGCATCCGGCAGCTGATTGTCGACATGCTGGAAACCATGTACGAAGCCAGCGGCATCGGTTTGGCGGCGACCCAGGTCGACGTCCACGAGCGGGTGATCGTTATCGACGAGTCGGAGGAGCGCAACAAACCGTTGGTGCTCATCAATCCGGAGCTCACTTGGTCCAGTCCCGACCTGCAGGTCAGCGATGAAGGCTGCCTGTCGGTGCCGGGGATTTATGACGAGGTCGAGCGGGCAGCGGCCGTCAAGGTCAGCGCGCTCGACGCCGAGGGCCATTCACGCGTCATCGAGGCCGAGGGCATTCTGGCCGTTTGCATCCAGCATGAGATGGATCATTTGCTGGGTAAAGTGTTCGTGGAATACCTGTCACCGCTGAAACGCAATCGGATCAAGACGAAAATGCTGAAGACGCGGCGCGACACCGAGCGCGCCTGAGCGGCGACCTGGAGAGTTCCATGCGCAAATTCCTGCTGGCCTGCGTTGCCGCGCTGTTGTTCGGCTGCGCCGCCAATCCGTTCAACGGCGACAACATTGAGCCCGGCACAAGCCGTGAAGCGGTTCTTGCCCGGATGGGCCAGCCGACCCGGGTGGTTCGACTGGTCAACGGCGAGCGGCTTCAGTATTCGCTGCAGCCCTACGGCCGGTACATGTGGATCGTGGACCTGGATGCGAGCGGGAAGGTGGTCCAGGCGGGCCAGATGCTCACCGAGGCCAACTTCCACCTGCTCCAGCAGGGCAAGTGGACGCGAGAGGATGTGGAGCGCGATTTCGGTCCGCCGGCCTGGACCGATCGCGTAGCAAGCTGGAATGGCACCGTCATGACCTATCGGTGGAAGGACACTGCCAACACCGACATGTTCTATTTCATCTACCTCGATCCGAACAACGTGGTGCAGCGGTCGCACCCGGGCATCGAGTGGGTCAACGCGCCCAACGACCGGAACTGAGCGTCGATCCCTTGCGCGTCATCTTCGCGGGAACGCCCGACTTCGCCCGGCTGGCGCTTGACCGCCTGCTCGCGGCAGGCTTTGCCGTTCCGCTGGTGCTGACCCAGCCGGATCGGCCCGCGGGCCGTGGCATGAAGCTGCAGGCCTCTCCGGTCAAGCTAGTGGCCCTCGAGCACTCGCTCGCCGTCGCCCAGCCGCGCAGCCTGAGGCTCGACGGCAAGTATCCCGAGGACGCGCATCCCGCGCAGTCGGCAATTGCCGCGGCCGCGGCCGACGTCATGGTGGTCGCTGCCTACGGCTTGATCCTTCCACAGTGGGTATTGCAGGCGCCGCGCCTGGGGTGCCTCAACATCCACGCCTCCTTGCTGCCCCGCTGGCGCGGCGCCGCGCCGATCCACCGCGCAATCGAGGCAGGCGACACCGAAACCGGTGTGACCATCATGCAAATGGATGCCGGCCTCGACACCGGTGACATGTTGCGGGTGGAACGGGTGGCCATCGCGCCCGGCGACACCACCGGCTCGCTGCAGGACAAATTGGCTGCGGTGGGTGCCCGCTTGGTGGTTCAGGCCCTGGAGCTGGCGGGCCGCGGTGGCCTGCAACCCGTGAAGCAACCGGACGTCGGCATTACCTACGCCCGCAAGATCGACAAGGCGGAGGCGCTGGTGGCTTGGTCGCAGCCGGCCGAGGTGATCGAACGCCGGGTCCGGGCGTTCGATCCGATGCCGGGCGCTGCGGCAAGCATCGCCGACGAGACCGTGAAAGTGTGGCGCTGCCAGCTGGAGCCCAACGCCCAGGCCGGCGCGCCCGGAACCGTGCTGCGGACCGATGAGACCGGGGTGGTGGTGGCTTGCGGCCGGGGTGCGCTGCGCCTGACCGAACTGCAGCGGGCTGGTGGCAAACGCCTGGCGGCGGCAGACTTCCTGCGCGGCTTCGACCTGAAGCCCGGCATGGTATTCGCCCAGCCCGGCGCTTAGCCTTCGCCTGCCCTCGTCCGGTGTTCTTCTTTCGTTCCGTCCATCGCCATACGGCCTTCCGCGAGGGAGCGCGCGACATGGCCCCGCTGGCAACCGGTATCGCGGCATGGGGCCTGATGACCGGGGTTGCCATGGTCAAGTCGGGCATGAGCGTGGTCGAGGCCCTGGCCATGACCTTCCTGGTCTACGCCGGCAGTTCCCAGCTCGCGGCCATTCCGCTGATCATGGCCGCCGCGCCAGCCTGGGTGGTCCTGGTGACCGGCTTTTGCGTGAACCTGCGCTTTGTGGTGTTCAGCCTGCACCTGCGGCCCTATCTGATGCACTTGCCGCGCTGGCGCCGGCTGGTGAACGGCTATCTGACGGCGGACCTGAGCTATGCGCTGTTCACGCGCCGCTTCGCCCGGCCCGGTGCCACGCCGGGCGAGCACGCCGAGCAGGAGGCCTACCTGGCCGGGAACTATTTCGTCACCTGGTGCAGCTGGATGGGGCCCAGCGTGGCCGGCATTGCTCTGGCCAATCTCATTCCGAGTGCCTGGGGCTTGGGGTTCGCGGGCGTGCTCTGCCTGGTCGGCGTCTTGTGTTCGCTCGCCAACACACGGCTGCGCCAGCTCTCGGCCGTGCTGGCCGGCGCCGCCGCAGTGGCGGCCTATGCCTTGCCGTTCAAGCTGAACATCGTCGTGGCCGTTGCGTTCGCCGTGCTGGCCAGCTTCTGGCTGGACCGGCTGCTTCCGCGCGCCTGGAGGCAGCCTTCGTGAGCGGCGAGACCGACCTGTGGACGCTCGTGGTGATCATCGGCCTGGCCGGCGTCACGGTGCTGGCGCGCTGCTTCTTCTTCATCCTGGACCAACCCTGGCCCATGCCAGCGTGGGCACAGCGCGCCCTGCAATACGCGCCCGTCGCCGCGCTTGCCGGGGTAGTCGCACCCGAGGTCGTGATGCAGCAGGGGGAGCTGATCGCCACGCTGCAGGACGCCCGCCTGTTCGGCGCCGTCGTCGGCGCCGTGCTGTATTTCTGGCGCCACAGCGTGCTGCTCACCATCGTCGCCGGCATGGCGGTGTACCTGCCGCTGCACCTCGCGCTGGGCTGGTGAGGAAGGTCGACAGTGGTGCCCTCCTAAAATAGGAGGTTTCGTCCTCGTCCGATCGCTACCACCATGAATGTCCTGCGTTTCTCCGATCTCTGTTCCCAAGGCAAGGTTGCCGGGCAACGTGTCTTCATTCGCGCCGACCTGAACGTCCCGCTAGACGACGTCGGCAGCATCACCGAGGACACGCGGGTGCGGGCCTCGGTGCCCTGCATCGAAATGGCGCTGAAAGCCGGCGCCGCCGTGATGGTGACATCGCACCTTGGACGCCCGACCGAGGGCGAATTCAGGCCGCAGGATTCGCTGGCGCCGGTGGCGCGGCGACTGTCGCAATTGCTGGGGCGCGAGGTTCCCCTGGTTCGCGACTGGGTCGACGGTGTGGTGGTCGAGCCAGGTCAGGTGGTCCTGCTGGAGAATTGCCGCGTCAACAAGGGAGAAAAGAAGAACAGCCCCGCGCTCGCCCAGAAGATGGCCGCCTTGTGCGACATCTTCGTGCATGACGCCTTCGGCACCGCGCACCGCGCCGAGGCTTCGACCTACGGCATCGCGCAATACGCAAAGATCGCCTGCGCCGGCCCGCTGCTGGCGGCCGAGATCGATGCCATTACCCAGGCGCTGGCGCATCCGAAAAGGCCGCTCGTCGCCATCGTTGCCGGCTCCAAGGTCTCGACCAAGCTAACCATCCTGCGAGCGCTGGCCCGCAACGTCGACCAGTTGATCGTTGGAGGCGGCATCGCCAATACCTTCATGCTGGCCGCCGGCCTGAACATCGGCAAGTCGCTGGCCGAAGCCGACCTGGCGGGCGAAGCGCGGGCTGTCATCGAGGCCATGAAGGCGCGCGGCGCCGCAGTGCCGATCCCCACCGACGTGGTCACGGCCAAGACCTTCGCCGCCGATGCGAAAGCCACGGTCAAGGCGGCCAGCGAAGTCGCGGACGACGACCTGATCCTGGACATCGGGCCGCAGACCGCGCGCGCGCTGGCGCAGCAGCTCAAGTCGGCCGGGACCATCGTCTGGAACGGCCCGGTGGGTGTGTTCGAGTTCGAGGCCTTTTCTCACGGCACCGAAACCGTGGCCCGGGCTATTGCGCAGTCCGATGCGTTCAGCATCGCCGGCGGCGGGGACACGCTCGCGGCGATCGCCAAGTACGGAATCGAGAAGGACATCAGCTACATCTCCACCGGGGGCGGGGCCTTCCTGGAAGTGCTCGAAGGCAAGACGCTGCCGGCCTTCGAGATCCTGCAAAAGCGTGCGGCGGGCTGAAGCGGCATTACGTTCGCTTGCTCCTGGGCAGTGGCTCCGCCACTGACTATCGCCCCAACTGGGCGAGAATCCGAACTTTCATGATCGACATCCCCCGGAGCGCCATGGCCCATCAAATTCACTTTGGTTCCCGACATCCTGAAGGGGCGCAGGCCTTCCTGAAGACCGACCGGCGGGAGACCTGACCATGCCCCGCCGTGCCACCAAGATCGTCGCCACGCTCGGCCCCGCCTCCAGCGATCCCGCGCTCCTCGAGCAGATGATTCGTGCGGGCGTCAACGTGGTCCGCCTCAATTTCAGCCATGGAAGCGGGCAGGACTATGTCGACCGCGCCGCTCTGGTGCGCAAGGCCGCCGCCCGCGCGGGCCGCGAAGTGGCGCTCATGGCCGATCTGCAAGGGCCCAAGATCCGCGTCGGCAAGTTCGCCGAGGGCAAGGTGTTCCTTGAGCCGGGCATGAAATTCGTGCTCGACGCCTCGCGCACCGAACCGGGCGACATCAAGGGGGTCGGGCTGGATTACAAGGAGCTGCCGCGCGATGTGAATGCCGGCGACCTGCTGCTGCTCAACGACGGGCTGATCGTGCTGACGGTGGACAGCGTGAAAGGCGAGCAGGTGCGCACCACCGTGCGGCAGGGCGGAAACCTGTCCAACAACAAGGGCATCAACAAACAGGGCGGGGGTCTTACCGCGCCGGCGCTGACGGCCAAGGACATGGAGGACATCCGCACGGCTATGAGCTTCCAGGCCGATTACGTCGCCGTGAGTTTCCCCAAGACCGCCACCGACATGGAAATGGCGCGCCAGCTGTGCAACGTCGCCGGGGCCGAGTTCCGCCACCGGCCGGGGCTGATCGCCAAGATCGAGCGGGCCGAAGCCATCCCCAACCTGGAGGCCATCCTCAAGGCCAGCGACGGCATCATGGTGGCGCGCGGCGACCTGGCGGTGGAAGTGGGCAACGCGGCGGTGCCGGCGCTGCAGAAGCGCATGATCCGGATGGCCCGTGCGCACGACAAGGTGGTGATCACGGCGACCCAGATGATGGAGTCGATGATCGCCAATCCGGTGCCCACGCGCGCCGAAGTCAGCGACGTGGCGAACGCAGTACTCGACGGCACCGATGCCGTGATGCTGAGCGCCGAAACCGCGGCCGGGCGCTATCCCCTGGAGACCATCGTCGAGATGGCCAACATCTGCCTGGAGGCGGAGAAGGCCGAGGACGTGAAACTCGACGCCGACTTCACCGACATGGCTTTTTCGCGCATTGACCAGTCGATCGCCATGGGCGCGCTGTTCACCGCGCATCACCTGGGCTGCAAGGCGATCGTCGCGCTCACCGATTCCGGCTCCACGCCGCTGTGGATGAGCCGGCATCGCATCCACATCCCGATCTACGCGCTCACGCCAAAACTGGTCACGCAGCGCAAGATGGCGTTGTATCGCAATGTCCGGCCGTTGCTCCTGGACCAGAGTGCCGACCGCGACACCGCGTTGGGGGAGGCCGAGGCCCATCTGAAGAAGCGCGGTATCGTCGGCAGCGGCGACATCTACGCCATCACCTGCGGCGAGCCCATGGGAGCACCGGGCGGCACCAACATGCTCAAGATCTGCCGGGCCGAGTGAGGCGCTGCCGAGGGGCGCCCTGCCCCGGCGGCACCGGTTTCTGAGCCTGACTGGGCCGAACGTGGCAGGCGCCCGGCCGTGGGCGCGACGGTCCCGCAACTGCGGCAGGGGCGCGAGTAAAATCGCAGCACGTCGCCACAGCGCTCGCAACAGCCGCCGGCCCCGCTTTTCTCACCCACCGGACTCACACCATGCCACTCGTTTCCATGCGCGAACTGCTGGACCATGCCGCCGTCAACGGCTACGGCATCCCGGCCTTCAACGTCAACAACCTCGAGCAGGTCCAGGCCGTCATGGAGGCGGCCAAGGAAACCGGCGCGCCGGTGATACTGCAGGCGAGCGCCGGGGCCCGCAAGTACGCGGGCGAGTCCTTCATCAAGCACCTGATCCAGGCGGCGGTCGAGGCTTACCCGAGCATTCCGCTGGTGATGCACCAGGACCACGGGCAGAGCCCCGACGTCTGCCAGGGCGCGATCAACCTCGGCTTTTCCTCCGTGATGATGGATGGTTCGCTGGAAGCGGACGGCAAGACCATCGCCAGCTACGACTACAACGTGGACGTTACCCGCAAGGTGGTCGACATGGCGCACAAGGTCGGCGTCACCGTCGAAGGCGAACTGGGCTGCCTGGGCAGCCTGGAGACGATGAAGGGCGACAAGGAAGACGGCCACGGCACCGAATCGACGATGACCCGCGAACAGCTGCTGACCGACCCCGAGCAGGCTGCCGACTTCGTCAAGCGCACCCAGCTCGATGCGCTGGCGATCGCCATCGGCACCAGCCACGGCGCCTACAAGTTCACTCGCAAGCCCACGGGCGACATCCTGGCGATCGACCGGATCAAGGAAATCAACAAGCGCATTCCCAATACCCACTTGGTGATGCATGGCAGCTCCAGCGTGCCGCAGGAGCTGCTGGCCATCATCCGCCAGTACGGCGGCAACATGAAGGAAACCTACGGCGTGCCGGTCGAAGAGATCCAGCACGCCATCAAGTTCGGCGTCCGCAAGATCAACATCGACACCGATATCCGGCTCGCGATGACTGGCGCGGTGCGCAAGTTCCTGGCCGAGAACCCCGAGAAGTTTGACATGCGCGACTGGATGAAGCCGGCGCGTGAAGCGGCCAAGCAGATCTGCAAGCAGCGCTACATCCAGTTCGGCTGCGAAGGCCAGGGCGGCAAGATCAAAGGCCTGGGTCTGCAGGCTGTCGCGGCCAAGTACGCCCAAGGAGAGCTCGCACAGACAGTGCTATGAGGCGCAACAATTTCGATTTCCTGCGCATCACGGCCGCGCTGCTGGTGATGTACACCCATCAGTTCGTCCTGCAAGGCACCGTGGAGCCGGTCCCGGCCTTGCCTTATCTTACGTGGGGCGGGATCGGCGTTGCCATGTTCTTCGTGCTCAGCGGCTTCCTGGTGACCAAGAGCTGGTGCGAAGACCCCGCGCCGCATCGCTACCTGGCGCGCCGCTTCCTGCGCATCTGGCCGGCCCTGGCCGTGGGCACCCTGGCCACGGTGTTCGTGCTGGGCCCCCTGGTGACCCGCCTGCCCTTGGACGCGTACTGGGCTTCGCCCGAAACCTGGGCCTACCTGTCGGCGCTGAGGATCTTCACGATCCATTTCAACCTGCCTGGCGTCTTCGTGGACAACCCGTATGCCGGCGGCGTCAACGGCTCGCTCTGGACCATCCCCGTGGAGGTGCGCTGCTACCTGGTCCTGATGCTGCTGGGCTGGATGGGTGCGCTGCGGATCCGATGGTTGTCGGTCGCGGCCCTGTTCACCCTGGCTTTCGTCGCGTTCGTCCTCGAGGCGCCCGGCGAGTACGCCAGCCGCAACTGGAACCACGAGCTGGGCGTGTTCTTCGCCGCCGGCAGCGTGCTCTACCTGTGGCGTGACGTCTGGATGAATCGCGCGAAAGCCGTGTTCGGGATCGCGTTGGTGCTCGCGGGCGTAGCCTGGGCGACCGGCTGGCCTTATGTGGCGATCTTCCTGGCCCTGCCGCTGGGGCTCATTGCCTTCGGCAATGCGGCGACGCCGGTGGTCCGCCGCGTCGGGCGCTTCGGTGACCCGTCCTACGGACTGTACATCTTCGCCTTTCCGATACAACAATTGGTCGTCATGGCCACCTCCAATCAGCTGGGTGTCTTCGCGTCGCTCGCCCTGGCGGTAGCCCTGACGTTCTTCGCGGCCTACCTTTCCTGGCACCTTGTCGAAAAGGTCTGTCTCGGATTCAAGCCGCGAACGCCGCTTTCGGCGCGGCGCGCGCCAGACGACCTGCTCATGGGCAGTCCCGCGGGCTCCAGCGCCTGAGTTCACCTTGACGTTTTCCATGTCCACACCTGTCAGCTTGCACACTTCGTCGATCCAAAGCCTGCCCCTGCTCGCGCGCGGCAAGGTGCGCGACAACTACGCCGTCGGCGACGACCGTATCCTGATGGTCGCCAGCGACCGCCTGTCGGCCTTCGACGTGATCATGGGCGAGCCGATTCCGGGCAAGGGCGAACTGCTCACCCAGATGGCGCTGTTCTGGTTCGGCAAGCTCGGCCATGTCTGCCCCAATCACCTGACCGGCGTGGCGCCGGAAACCGTGGTGACCGCCGCCGAAGTGCCGCAGGTCAAGGGCCGTTCCATGCTGGTGCGCCGGCTCAAACCCATCCCGGTGGAAGCCGTGGTTCGCGGCTATCTGGCCGGCAGCGGCTGGACCGAGTACCAGGCTTCGCAGTCGGTCTGCGGTGTGAAACTGCCGCCGGGCCTGCGCAACGCGAGCAAGCTGCCCGAGCCGATCTTCACGCCGGCCGGCAAGGCGGCCGCCGGCGATCACGACGAGAACATCAGCTTCCAGGACGTGGTGGCGATCGTCGGGCCTGCGCTGGCCGCGCAGATCCGCGACACCAGCATCGCCCTCTACCGCGAGGCGGCCGCCGTTGCGTTGGCCAAGGGCATGATCATCGCCGACACCAAGTTCGAGTTTGGGCTAGATCAAGCCGGAAACATGGTCCTGATGGACGAGGTACTCACGCCCGACTCCTCGCGCTACTGGCCGGTGGAGGCCTACGAAGCCGCCTTTCGCTCCGGCGCCAATCCGCCCAGCTACGACAAGCAGTTCGTACGCGACTGGCTGGAGCAGGTGCGCATCGACGGCAAACCCTGGAACAAGAAGCCCCCGGCGCCGCGCTTGCCCCAGGAGGTCATCGAAAAGACCGCGGCCAAGTACCGCGAAGCGCTGCAACGGCTGGCCGCCTGAAGGCGCGCCGCGTCTCGCGCTAGCTCAGCACCACGCTGGACAGGCGGCGCCGATAGGTGGCCACGGTCGGGTCGTCGGGCGGAATCTGGCCTTCCGCCACCTTGGGACGGGGGGGTTCGATGATGTCGAGCACTGCGATGCAGGTCTTGCGCGCCATTTCGTCGCCCCAGCTCTTGTCGCGCATCAGAATCTCCAGCAGCTCATCCATCGCCTGGGTCCAGCGCTGCTGCGCCATCAGCAGCCGGGCCTTCGCCAGCCGGGCGTCGAAGTCGCGTTTGTTGGTGGCGATTCGCGATTCATATTCAGACATGGCTCGCGCGGGATCGGCCACGCCAGCCGCGAAATCGATCGCGTCCTGCCATTTATGCAGCGAGTCGAAGCGCCGCACCGCCCCGATCTTGGCCAGCACCGGCGCAAAAGCCAATTTGGCATCGTCGATGCGGCCGGCCAGCAAGAGCGCCCTCACGTAGTCGAAGCGGGCATCGTCGTTGGCCGGGTCGGTGGCGACGGCGTGCTGCAGTTTTTCCAGGCGCGCGGCCGGGTCGGCGTCCTCGGCCTCGTCCGCCTGCGGTTCCTGCGGGGCTTCCTCTTGCGCCGGTGGCAGGTTCTTGTCCAGGAATTCCTTGATCTTGCTTTCCGGCAAAGCGCCCATGAAGCCGTCCACCGGCTGGCCGTTGATCACCAGGACGCAGGTGGGGATGCTGCGGATACCGAAGGCGGCAGCGAGTTGCTGCTCCTGGTCGGAGTCGATCTTGACCAGCTTGAAGCGGTCGGCGTACTCGCCCTCGAGCTTTTCCAGCAGTGGACCGATGACCTTGCAGGGTCCGCACCAGGGGGCCCAGAAGTCCACCAGCACGGGCTGCGACTTCGAGGCGCTGATGACCTCGGCTTCAAAGTTTTCCAGGGTGACGTTGATCATTGCGCCTAACTCGGGTTGAAACCCTAAAATTCAACCTTTGGGAATTTTAATGA
>JAAOZX010000169.1 GCA_012274225.1 Comamonadaceae bacterium
TCACCCACTGCTTACCGGCAGCCGCGCCAGATCCGTTTCAGCGACTGCGACCCGGCCGGCATCGTCTTCTATCCCCAGTACTTCGTCATGTTCAACGACCTGGTCGAAGAGTGGGTCGACCAGGAGCTGTGCATCGGCTATCGCAGCCTCATCCTGGATCGCAAGGTCGGCCTGCCCACGGTGCGGGTGGAAGCCGATTTCCGCGCGGTCAGCTACATGGGTGACGACGTGACGCTTTCGCTGGCGGTGGAGCGGCTCGGTGGCCGGTCACTGACGCTGAACCTGCACTGCCAGGGCGCCGGGGGCGTGATCCGCATGCACATGCGCCAGGTCATAGTGACCACCTCGCTGGTGACCATGCATGCGATCGACATGCCGCCCGACCTGCGCGCAGCCATCCAGCGCGCATCCGGCTGAAGGCGCGCGCGTGCAATCGTCGCCGCTACGCCGCCGGCCGGCCGTAGCGCGCCGTGAACGAAGCCCTGGCAATGGTGTTGGCGTTGACCATGAAGCCGGCCAGCGCCGCCGTGGCGTCGTCCGGAATGTCGAGCTTGTCGCACTTGAGCGCATGCACCGTGAACACATAGCGGTGCGGCTTGTCGCCAGGGGGCGGGCAGGGGCCGCCCCAACCCGCGAAGCCGTAGTCGATGCGCACATGGCGGGCGCCCTTGGGCAGCTTGGCCCCGCCGGCGGTCCCCGCGTCGGACGGCAACTCGCTCACCTTGGCCGGGATGTCGATCACGAACCAGTGCCACCAGCCGGAGCCGGTCGGCGCGTCGGGGTCGTACACCGTCACGGCAAAACTCTTCGCTTCCGGCGGTGCGCCGCTCCAGCGCAGCGTGGGCGACTGGTTCTCGCCCGAGCAGCCGAAACCGTTGAACTCGAAGCTCTTGGGCATCAGCGCGTCGGGGGCGAAGTCGGGGCTGGAAAGACTGAAGCCGGCGGGCGAGGCGGAAGGGCTCATGCTGGACTCCTCGAAGAGTAGCGGAGCCCTGATGCTACGCCCGTTGCTGCCCGGTCAGCTCGGCCTTGGCGTGCGCGTTCGCGGGTCCGCAAACGGCCAGTGGACGGCCTGAGAGTCGCGCACCCTACGCGTTTCCCCGATCAACGCATGGGTACCTCATTTCCCCGCTCGTTCACCGCCCTGGCCGGGTCCAACCTGGCCGCGCAATCGGCCGAGCAACTGAGCCTGGCCGCCGTGCCGCTGGTCGCGGTATTGGCCCTCGGCGCGGGCCCCGGTGAGACCGGCGTGCTGGCTGCGGTGCAGACGCTGCCGTTCCTGCTGCTGTCGATTCCGCTGGGCCTGTTGGCGGACCGGATGTCGCGGCGGCGCCTGATGCTGTGGGCCGAAGCGCTGCGCGCGCTGTCGTTGCTGGCCCTGCTGGCCATGGTGCTGTCGAGTCGGCTGTCGATCGCGGGGCTGGCCATCCTGGGCTTTCTCGGCGCCGTGGGCACGGTGGGGTTCAGCGTTGCCGCGCCGGCGCTGATTCCGGCACTGGTGCCGCGCGAACTGCTGGGGCAGGCCAACGGCCGGATCGAACTGGCCCGTAGTGCGGCCTACGCGGCCGGCCCGGCATTGGCGGGCGCGCTGGTGGCGTGGGCCGGTGCTTCGGCCGCTTTCGTGTTGGCGGCGATGCTGTCGGCCAGCGCGGTCGCATTGCTCTGGCGCTTGACGGAACCGCCGCGCGCGCCGCTGCCAGCCCGCCATCCCATGCTCGAGATCCGGGATGGGGCCCGCTTCGTCTGGCAGCAGCCGTATCTGCGGCCGATGCTGCTGACCGGCGTGGCCTGGAACATTTCGTGGTTCGTGCTGCAGGCAGCGTACGTCCCCTATGCCGTGCGCGTGCTGGGGCTGAACGCGCAGGCCGTGGGTATCACTCTGGCCATGTACGGGGTCGGCATGGTCGTGGGCGCGCTGCTGGCTTCGCGGGTGGTGGGGGCCCTGCCTTTCGGCCGCGCCATCCAGCTCGGGCCGGCCGTCTCGGTCCTGGCCGCGTTCACCATGGTGGCCACGCTGGCCGTGCCGACCGGCGCGCTCGCGGCGACGTCGTTCTTCCTGTTCGGCGCCGGGCCGATCATGTGGACCATCACGTCCACCACGCTGCGCCAGAGCATCACGCCCGGCGCGATGCTGGGCCGCGTGTCATCGGTGTTCCTCACCGTGAACGCCGGCGCCCGCCCGGTGGGCGCGGCCCTCGGCGCGCTGGTGGGCGCGTCCTGGGGCGAAGCCGCCTGCCTGTGGCTGGCCGCGGCCGGGTTTGTGCTCCAGGCGGCGGTGATCTTCGCGTCGAGCCTGAGCGGGCTGCGGCGGCTGCCCGCCCCGACGCACTGAAGCCGCGCGTCGGGACGCGGGCGAGTCAGGTCAGGTCAGGTGCTTGCCCACGATGCCCGCCAGCTCGAACATCGTCACCTGCGGCTTGCCGAAGACCGGCAGCAGTTTGCTGTCGGCGTTGATCGCACGCTTGTTCTTCGCGTCCTGCAGGCCGTTGGCCTTGATGTAGTCCCACAGCTTCTTGATGACCTGGGTACGGGCGATAGCCTCCGCGCCGATCACGGCGGCCAGTGCGACGCTCGGTGTCAGGCCGACCCCCGTCTTGCGCGGCGCCTTGGCAGCCGCTGGCTTCTTGGCTGGCACTGCCTTTTTCGCGGCGACCTTCTTGCCCGGCGCGGCCCTGGCCGGCTTGGCCGCCGGCGCGTACTTCGCCGCCGGTTCCTTGGCAGCGGTCTTGCCCGCGGCGGCCTTGCGCGGCGGGAACTTCGAGGCGCGCGGTTCGAATTCGAAATTCACCTTGCCCGCCTCCGCGTCCCAGGCCAGGAACGCCTTGAAGGGACGGCGCGTGCGCATCGACACGAACTTGTCCAGCAGGTCGGTCTTGCCAGTCTCCAGCAGCCGGGTCATCTGCTCGCGCGCCACCGGTTGCTGCAGGATGATCTTGCCGCTCTTGAAGTCGCAAGTCGGTTTGGCCTGCTCGTTCGTCGGAACGGATTTTTCGCAGCCATAGTTGGCGCCCAGCTCGAACACGCGGCCGCCGCACTTCGGACATTTGCCCAGAGGCTCTTGCCCGGCGAAGTCGACCAACTCGCCGGTCTGGGACGGGTCCTGTTCATTGCCGAAGTCGAATTCCAGCTTCCAGTTCTTGTCCTCGTCGCTGTACTTCAGCGCGATCTCGGCGGTGAAGGGCCAGCCGGCCTTGGAACGGAAACCATCGAGCGGCCCGATCTTCTTGTCGCGCAGGAACTGCTCCACTTCGGCCGGTTCGAACGCGCGGCCCGCCGGCAACTTGGTGAACGAGAAGCCGCAGGGCGGCGCGCCGGCCTTGCCGATGCAGGTGTAGCGCCGGTAGTTCTCCTGCACAACGCCGCCGCAGTTGGGGCAGGGCGTGGCCAGCGTCGCGTAGTCGCCCGGCACCGTGTCGCGGTCGTATTCCTTGGCCTTCTTGACGATGCGCTCGGTCATCTCCGCGATCTCGCGCATGAAGGCGTCGCGCGAGAGCTTGCCATGCTCCATCTGCGCCAGCTTGTATTCCCACTCGCCGGTGAGTTCCGGCTTGGACAACTCCTCCACGCCCAGGCCGCGGAGCAGCGTCATCAGCTGGAAGGCCTTGGCGGTGGGGATCAGCTCGCGCCCTTCGCGGAACATGTATTTCTCGTTGATCAGGCCTTCGATGATGGCGGCGCGGGTGGCCGGCGTGCCCAGGCCCTTTTCCTGCATGGCTTCGCGCAGCTCGTCGTCCTCGACCAGTTTGCCGGCACCCTCCATGGCGCCCAGCAAGGTCGCTTCGCTGTAGCGGGCCGGCGGTCGCGTCTTCAGTCCCTTGGGCTCGACCACCTCGGCGCGCACCATCTCGCCCGGCTTCACCGGCACCAGGCTCTGCCCCTTGTCGCCTTCCTTGGCGTCGGTTACCTCGTCGGCGGCCTCCTTGCCCCAGATCGCCAGCCAGCCCGGCTTGACCAGCACCTTGCCCTCGGTCTTGAAGCTGTGGCCCACGGCTTGCGAGATCCGGGTGGTCACCATGAATTCGGCGCTGGGGAAGAACACCGACAGGAAACGCCTGACCACCAGGTCGTAGATCCGCTGCTCGGCATCCGACAGCCCGCTGGGCGCCTGCAGCGTCGGGATGATGGCAAAGTGGTCGCTGACCTTGGCGTTGTCGAAGATGCGCTTGCTGGGCTTCACGTAGTTGTCGTCAATGGCCTGACGCGCGAACGGCGCGAGATGCCGCATGCCGCTGTTGGCCAGCATGCCCATGGTGTCCTTGACCACCGGCAGGTAATCCTCGGGCAGGGCGCGCGAATCGGTTCGCGGATAGGTCAGGGCCTTGTGCCTTTCGTACAGGCTTTGCGCCAGCGCCAGCGTGGTCTTGGCCGAAAACCCGAAGCGGCCGTTGGCCTCGCGCTGCAGCGAGGTCAGGTCAAACAAGGCAGGCGAAGCCTGCGAGGTGGGCTTGGACTCCTCTGTGACGGTGGCGGCCTTGCCGCGCACCGCGTCCGCGATGGCCTGGGCTTCGCGTTGGGTCCACACCCGGTCGGCCTTGAGCTCGGCGTCGTCCGGATTCTTCTTCCACTTGTTATCGAACCACTTGGCCGCGTATTCCCCGGCTTCGGCCAGGAAGCTCGCGTGGATCTCCCAGTAGTCGCGGCTGACGAACTTGCGGATCTGCTCCTCGCGTTCCACCACCACCGCCAGCGTGGGCGTCTGCACCCGGCCGACAGTGGTCAGGAAGAAACCGCCGTCGCGCGAGTTGAACGCCGTGAACGCCCGCGTCCCGTTGATGCCCACCAGCCAGTCGGCTTCCGAGCGGGAGCGCGCGGCGTTGGCCAGGCCTTCCATCTGCTTGTCGCTGCGCAGGTGGGCGAAGCCGTCGCGGATCGCCTGCGGCGTCATCGATTGCAGCCACAGGCGCCGCACGGGCTTGCCCAGCGGCTTGGCGCCGCCGGCGTACTGCTGGATCAGCCGAAAGATGAGCTCGCCCTCGCGCCCGGCGTCGCAGGCGTTGATCAGCTCGCCGACATCCTTTCGCTTGGCCTGCCGCACCACCGCGTTGAGCCGGGTCTTGGTCTTGTCCACCGGCTTCAGGTCGAAATAGGGCGGAATGACCGGCAGGTGGGCAAAGCTCCACTTGCCGCGCTTGACGTCGAACTCCTCCGGCGCCTGGATCTCGACCAGGTGGCCGACGGCGCTCGTCACGATGTATTTGTCGTTTTCGAAGAACTCGTCGTGCTTCTCGAACTTGCCGGCGTCCGGCGTGAGCGCACGCACGATGTCCTGTGCCACTGAAGGCTTCTCGGCAATTACCAAAATCTTCGTCATGCTCACATTCGATCCCCCAGATCCAGGGCGGGGCTTCCAGAAACCCGAACCCTCCTTACAATCGGCGCTTCTCGCGCGCACGCACACGCGCGCACGTGTGCATATTCAAATTAACAGAGTTTTAGTCCATGGCAGAAAAAGCATTGAATGGCGGGCCGGCAGCGGGGTCGACTTCCACCACGGCGGCCGGCGCCAAGCGGCCCGCGCGCCGGATCCAGGTGCGGCGCTCGGGGGTGCACGGCAGGGGGGTCTTCGCCCTGCAGGACATCGCCGAGGGTGAAACCATCATTGAATACGTGGGCGAAGTGATCAGCTGGAAGCAGGCCCAGCGGCGCCATCCGCACGATCCCAAGGATCCCAACCATACGTTCTACTTTCATGTGGACGAAAAGCGCGTCATCGACGCCAAGTTTGGCGGCAATTCCTCGCGCTGGATTAACCATGCTTGCGATCCCAACTGCGAGTCGGACGAAGTGGACGGCCGCATCTTCATCAAGGCCTTGCGCAACATCAAGGCCGGCGAAGAGCTCAACTATGACTACGGCTTGATCCTCGACGAACCCTACACCCGCAAGATCAAGGCCGAGTATCCCTGCTGGTGCGGGGCCA
>JAAOZX010000170.1 GCA_012274225.1 Comamonadaceae bacterium
CCGCAATATCTGCAGCGCTTTCCCCATGAGTTTTCGGGCGGCCAGCGGCAGCGCATCGGCATCGCCCGCGCGCTGGCGGTCGAGCCACGATTGATCGTGTGCGACGAGCCGGTGTCGGCGCTGGACGTTTCGATCCAGGCGCAGATCGTCAACCTGCTGCAGGATCTGCAGCGCCGCTTCGGTCTGGCCTACGTTTTCATCGCCCACGATCTGGCCGTGGTCAAGCACATTGCCTCGCATGTGGCCGTGATGTACCTTGGGCACATCGTCGAATACGCTGACAAGCGCAGCCTGTTCGCTGCGCCCCGCCATCCTTATACGCAAGCCCTGCTGTCGGCGATCCCGGTGCCCGAGCCGGGCGCCAAGCGCGAGCGTATCCTGCTGCAGGGCGACGTGCCCAACCCGATCACGCCACCGTCGGGCTGCCGCTTCCGCACCCGCTGCCCGTATGCACGCGAGCGCTGCAGTGAGGAGGTGCCGGCCTTGCGCGCCGATGGTGGCCATTCGGTGGCCTGCCATTTCTGGGAAGAGATCGCGCCACCGGCCGGCATCACGGCCGTTGGCGGCCCGGTGAACGAGCGACTGGTGCGCCTGCAGAGCGCATTTCGGGCCGGTGGTGCCAAGGCGACCGCGGGCAAAGAGGTTGCAATCGATTTGATCAACGGCTGATAGAAAGGAACGTGAGATGAACAAGAAACTTATCGTGGCCCTGGGCCTGGCGCTAACCGCCGCGGCGTCCATGGCCCAAACGCTGAGGATCGGCCTGGCCGAAGACCCGGACGTGCTCGATCCGTCGCTGGCGCGCAGCTTCGTCGGACGGATCGTCTTCTCCGCGTTGTGCGACAAGCTGGTCGACATCGACGAGAAGCTGAACATCGTGCCGCAGCTCGCGACATCGTGGCAATGGTCGCCCGACAACAAGGCGCTGACCATGAAGCTGCGCCCGGGCGTCACCTTCCACGACGGCGAGAAGTTCGACGCTGCCGCGGTCAAGTTCAACATCGAGCGCCACAAGAACATCGCCGGCTCGAACCGCCGCGGTGAGCTGCTGCCGGTCAGCTCGGTCGACGTGGTCGACGACATGACCGTCAAGCTCAACCTCAGCGCGCCGTTCTCGCCGCTGCTCACGGTGCTGGCCGACCGGGCCGGCATGATGGTGTCGCCCAAGGCGGCCCAGGCCAATCCGACCGGCTTCGGCAGCAAACCGGTGTGCTCAGGCCCGTTCAAGTTTGTCGAGCGAATCGCGCAGGACAAGATCACGCTGGAGCGCTACGCCAACTACTGGGACAAGGGCCGCATCCACTTCGACAAGGTCACCTTCCAGCCGATCGTCGACGCCACCGTGCGGCTGGCCAACCTGAAGTCCGGCCAGCTCGACTTCATCGAGCGGGTCGCGCCCTCCGACATGGCATCGATCAAGAAGGAAAACAAGCTGGGCGTGGCCCGCATCACCGAGCTGGGCTACCAGGGCATCACCATCAACACCGGCAAGAGCGACATGGCGCAGAAGAACCCGCTGGGCCGCGACCCCCGGGTGCGCGAGGCCTTCGAGCTGTCGCTGGACCGGCAGGGCATCGTGCAGGTCGCGATGGACGGCGAGGCCGACGTCGGCAATCAGTGGGTGCCACCGGCCAACGCCTTCTACGCCCGCAACGTTCCCATTCCCAAGCGCGATATCGCGCGTGCCAAGGCGCTGTTGAAGGAGGCGGGCGTCACCAATCCTTCGTTCACCCTGATGACACCGACCACCTCCGACGCGCAGCGCATCGCCCAGGTGGTGCAGGCGATGGCCAAGGAAGCCGGATTCGACGTCAAGATCCAGGCGACCGAGTTCGCCACATCGCTGAACCTCGCCGACAAGGGCCAGTTCGACGCCTACATCCTGGCCTGGAGCGGCCGGGCCGATCCGGACGGCAACCTGTTCAGCTTCTACGGCTGCAAGCAGCCGCTGAACTACAGCGGTGAGTGCCGCGCCAACTGGGATGAGCTGTTGTCCCGCTCGCGCACGACGCTCGACACGCCGGGACGCATCAAGGTGTTCGCCACGCTGGCCGCCGAAGTCGTCAAGGAGCGGCCGATCATCTACCTGTTCCATCGGCACTGGCTGTATGCGTTCAACAAGAAATTGACCGGGTTCCGGAGCGTTCCCGACGGCCTGGTGCGTGTGCAGGACCTGAAGATGCAATGAGGCGACAGCGCGCGTGACCCAGTACCTGATCAAGCGGCTTGCCGCGATCCTGCCGACGATCTTCTTCGTCACGATCATCATTTTCGGGTTGCAGCAATTGCTGCCCGGCGATGCGGCGACGATCCTGGCCGGCGAGGACCAGGACCCGCAGGTGATCGCCTATCTGCGCCAGAAGATGCACTTGGACGAGTCGCTGCCGGTGCGCTACGGGTACTGGATCGCCGGCGTGGCGCACGGCGATCTGGGCGAGTCGCTGCGCATCCAGGAACCGGTGGCGGCGCTGATCGTGCAGAAGCTGCCGGTCACGCTGGAGCTGGCGGCCATCGCGATGCTGATCGCCCTCACGATCGGGATCCCGGCCGGCATCGTGTCGGCGGTGGGCAAGGACACGGCCTGGGACTACGCGGCCAACGTGATCGCGCTATGGGGACTTTCCACGCCCAATTTCTGGCTGGGCATCCTGATGATCCTGTTGTTCTCGGTGCAGCTGGGCTGGCTGCCGGCCTCGGGCTACGTCAGTCCGTTCGAGGACCTGAAGGCCAACCTGGCGGCCATGATCATGCCGGCCTTCGTGCTGGGCAACGCCATCGCCGCCGTGCTGATGCGTCACACCCGCAGCGCCATGCTGCAGGTACTCAACGCCGACTATGTGCGCACCGCCCGCGCCAAGGGGCTGGACGAGCGCACCGTGGTGCTCAAGCACGCGCTGCGCAACGCGCTGACGCCGATCATCACGCTGGGCGCGCTGGAATTCGGCACCCTGCTCTCCGGCGCGGTGCTGACCGAGCAGGTGTTCTCGATCCCCGGCTTTGGCAAGCTGATCGTCGACGCCGTCTTCAACCGCGACTACGCGGTGGTGCAGGGCGTGGTGCTGTTCACGTCGACCGTCTACATCGTCTTGAATCTGCTCGCGGACCTGGCGTACTTCCTGGTCAATCCGCGGCTGAGGGGTTAGCGGGCGATGAGCGCTGTCCTTGCTCCCGTCGTCGCGCCGCGCGGCGCCACGCCCGGGCAGCGCGCCTGGCGTCGCCTGGTGCGCCGGCGCGGCGCGATGCTGGGGCTGGCCGTAGTGATCTTCTTTGTCGTGATCGCCGTGTTCGCGCCGTACATCGCGCCGTATGACCCGGTGGCGACAAGTTGGAGCGCGGTGCGCAAGGCGCCCAGCGCGCAGTACTGGTTCGGCACCGACGAGATCGGTCGCGACGTGCTGTCGCGGGTGATCTGGGGCGCGCGCGCTTCCCTGCTGGCTGGCCTGGTGTCGGTCTGCATCTCGATGGCGCTGGGGGTGCCGATCGGGCTGCTGGCCGCTTATGTGGGCGGCTGGACCGACGGCCTGATCTCGCGCTTCACCGACTCGATGCTGGCCGTGCCGTTCCTCATCCTGGCGATCGCGCTGGCGGCGTTCCTCGGGCCCAGCTTGACCAACGCGATGATCGCCATAGGCGTATCGGCCACGCCGATATTCATCCGGCTGACCCGCGCCCAGGTGCTGGCCGTGAAGGTGGAAGACTTCGTCGAGGCCGCGCGAGCCGTGGGTAATCCGCACTGGCGCATCGCGCTGCGGCACATTCTGCCCAACGTGCTGCCGCCGCTGATCGTGCAGTCGACCCTGGCCATCGCAGCGGCCGTGATCGCCGAAGCCAGCCTGTCGTTCCTGGGCCTGGGCCAGCAGCCGCCGGCACCGAGCTGGGGCAGCATGCTCAACACCGCCAAGAACTTCGTCGACCAGGCCCCTTGGATGGCGATCTGGCCCGGCGTGTCGATCTTCCTGCTGGTGCTGTCGTTCAACCTGCTGGGCGACGGTCTGCGCGATGCGCTCGATCCGAAACACAAGTAGCGCCCCGCTTGAGAGGCCAAACATCGAAGCGCTGAAGAGAAAGTTTAGGGAAGGCCGCCACGCCGAAGCGATCGCGGATTGCGAAGGGCTGTGCCGGCAGGACCCGGCCAACCGGGAGGCCAGGAGGTTGTGCGCGATGATGCACGCCCTGGTCAAGAACTACGCGCGCGCGCTAGAGCTGCTGCTGCAGATCCGCGACGCCTCCGCCGAGAACGCCGATGTGCTGTTCAATATCGGCCTGTGCGAAAGGGAGCTGAAGAACTTTCGTCAGGCGGAGCAGTACTTCAATATCTACACCGGCCGCTTTCCGGATCACGCCGAGGGCTGGGCCAGCCGGGCCGAGTGCAAGTTCCAGCTCGGCGAATTCGACGAAGGCATCCGGCTGGCGGACCGGGCGATCCAGGTTGACGCGGCATCCGTTGCAGCCTGGACGGTGCGTGGAAACTGCGAGAAGGCACTGGGAAAGTTCGACGCTGCGCTGGCGAGCTATGCAAAGGCGAACCAGCTGCATCCCACCGTTGAATCCTGCTACAACGCGGGGCTGGCATTCGTCGCCGTCAACAAACCGTCGGAAGCAATCGACCGCTTCACCCAGGCGATCCTGCTCGCGCCCAACCTCGCCCATTTGAGGGTCGTCCGCGGCGACACCTTCGACAGCCTCGGGAAATTGCAGGAGGCCGTTGCCGACTACAAGGTGGCGCTGAGCCTGGCTCCCGGCGACGGCCAAACGCTGAAGAAGGCGTCGCTCTGCCTCATGTCGTTGAACCAGGGCCAGCAGGCGATCGACTTGTGCCGGGACATCCTGAAGGTGCATCCGGACATGCTCACAGCGAAACTCGGCGCCGAGTGGGTCTTGAGCCAGCTGGTTCCTATCTGGCACATCCCGATGATGAACGAGCCGGAACGCAACCAGGCTTATCACGACGGACTCAGCGCGGTGATCACGCCGCAAAAGACGGTGTTCGAGATCGGCACCGGATCGGGCCTGGTGGCCATGATGGCAGCGAAGCTCGGCGCGAAGAAGGTGATCACCTGCGAATCCGTCGGCCTGATCGCCGACACGGCACGAAAGATCATCCGTCGCAACGGCTACAAGGACCGGATCAAGGTCGTGGCGAAACCCTCCCAGGCGGTCCGGCTCCCAGAGGACCTGCCGGTCCAGGCCGACATCCTGGTGCACGAGATCTTTTCCAGCGAGTTGCTGGGCGAGCACGTCCTGCCGGCGATCGAGGACGCCAAGGCACGCCTGCTGAAGCCCGGCGGCGACATTCTGCCTTCCGCGGCGAGCATCATGATCGCGCTGGTGAGCGGCGACGACTTGGGAAAGAATCTTCATGTCGAGGACTCGTTCGGTTTCGACCTTCGCGAATTCAACAGCATCCATCCGAAGAAGCGGCCTCTGTACCGCGAGGACCTGGCGCCGGTGCTGATCAGTGACGACATCGAGGCTTTCCGGTTCGACTTCCGCGAGCGCTCCACGTTTCCTGCCGAACAGAAGGTGATCGAGATCGCCGCGCGTCGGGACGGGCTTTGCTACGGTGTCATCCAGTGGATCCGGATCGAACTGGGTGAGGGCGTCCGGTTCGAGAACCACCCCTCGCGCCGCCGTATGGTTTCCAACTGGCAGCACACGATCTATGGCTTCGACGGGCCGATTCACCTGAAGGAAGGCTCGGTCGTTGCGGTCGCCGCGATGCACGACCGTTCACGGCCGTGGTTCGAATCGGCAAGCGACCGGCACCCGGCGCGTGCGGGGTCACATCCTTCTGGCTGATATGGATCAAGGATACTTGCCAGAGTATTACTAAGATTGATTTGACAACCTGCGGGATCAAGCCACATCCGAAGGGTTGCGAATCATGAGCACATTCCCAGCCAGTGACACTTCACTCGTCAAGGCCTTCTGGCCACCGTTGGCCGCCGGGGTGGCGTTGGGCCTCGTGCTGTTGCTGACCTTCGCGATCACCGGCCATGGCCTGGGCGCCAGCGGGGCCGCGGCCGATCTGGTTGCCGGCGTCGGGCTGGCGCTGGCGCCCGCGGCAACCCAGGCCAACAGCTATCTGGGCCCGCTGGCCAAAGGCAATCCACTGTCCGCATGGATGGTCTGGGAGATCGTCGGGGTTGCCATCGGAGCCTTGGCTGGCGCGTTCATGGCCGGCCGCTTTCGGGTGCAAATCGATGGCGCCGCAAGCGCGGGCGCACGCCAGCGACTGATCAAGGCCTTGCTCGGCGGCTGTGTCGCCGGCTTCGGCGCGCGCGTGGCGGGCGGCTGTACCAGCGGGTTGGGGCTGTCAGGTTCGGCCACCCTGGGAATCGCTGCGTTCGTGTTCCTGGGCCTGTTCTTCGCAACCGGGCTGCTGGTCAGCCGGATGGTCAAGGGGGTGTGAGATGCTTCCCATGAACAGCACCGGCATCGTCTCTGCGTTGATCTGCGGCATCCTGTTTGGTTACGTGCTGGAGAACGCAGGATTTGGCAGCCCCGTGAAGCTGACCGCCCAATTCAAGTTGTCCGACTGGTCGGTCTTCAAGGTGATGTTCACCGCCATCGTGGTCGCTGCGGTCGGGCTGTGGCTGCTGCGTGCCGTGGGCCTGTTGGCACCCGATTCGGTCGCCGTGCCGGCGGGCCTGATGATGGCCTCGGCCGTCGGCGGCGCCATGGTGGGCGCGGGCTTTGCCATTGGCGGCTATTGTCCGGGCACGTCGGTGGCGGGAATGTTTTCCGGCCGCATCGACGCCGTGGTTTTCGCCATCGGCATCGTCCTGGGGACTGCCGCCTACGCGTTCGCATTCGGGCCGTCCATGCAGGCCATGAAAGAGATCGGACAGCTTGCGCAGGGGGACACGTTCACCGAGGTGTACGGCGTTGCCGAACCGGTGGTGCTGGCAATCATGGGCGCGGCCCTGGTGGGCGTGTTCTACCTCGGCTCCTGGTTCGAGCGCCGCGGCAGCGGCCCGGTAACGGCCAGGCAGGCCGTTACCGGCGCGTAGTACCCAAGCAGGTCAGAACCCCAGGCCGGAACCCGCCCCGAGCAGGGTCGCCACGCCGAGCAGTGCGAAGATCGCGGCGGCGATGGAATGCACCAGTTTCATCGGGATCTTCGCGGAAAGCTTCTCGCCGATGAAGACCGCCGGCACGTCGGCCAGCAGCATGCCCAGGGTGGTGCCGATCACCACCAGCAGCGGGCTGGCATAGTGCGCGGCCAGGGCGACCGTGGCGATCTGGGTCTTGTCGCCCATCTCGGCCAGGAAGAAGGTCACCAGCGTGGCGCCGAACACGCCCATCCTCTTCGCCACCTGGGTTTCCTCCTCCTCGATCTTGTCGGGGATCAGAGTCCACACGGCCATGGCGATGAACGACGCGCCCAGGACCCAGCGCAGGATGCCCGGGCTGACGGCGCTGGTGATCCAGGCGCCCAGGGCACCGGCCAGGCCATGGTTGACGATGGTCGCGCACAGGATGCCGGCGATGATGGGACCGGGTTTCTTGAATCGCGCCGCGAGGATGAACGCGAGCAATTGGGTCTTGTCGCCGATTTCCGCGAGGGCGACGACCCCGGTCGAGATGAAGAGCGCTTCCATTTTGTGTCCACGGCCGTTGAGAGACGAATGACCACGACGCCCTCCCGGCCCGTGCGGAGGCGAAGCGATCAAAGGTCTTGCCAAGCGATGGAACCGCCTGCGCCATGACCGAACGGTCAAGCATGTTGACGCAAGCCTCTTCGGGTGAAGAGCGGCTACTCCCCAATGAACGGGCGAATGATAACGCACCGGCGGCGCCGGTCTTCGGGCTTCAGATCTGGACCCGGGTTCCCAGCTCGATCACGCAGTTGTTGGGCAGCCGCAGGAAGTCTGCGATGTTGCTGGCATTGCGCGACATGACGGAGAACAGCCCCTGCCGCCATTGCGCCATGCCGGCGCGCCGGGTGGGCACCAGCGTTTCGCGGCTGAGAAAGTAGGTGGTCTCGAACAGATTGATCGGCAGCGCATCAGACTTGCAGGCCGCCAGCGCGTTGGGGATATCGGGGGTGTCCTTGAAGCCGTAATTGACCTGGACCTTCCAGAAGCCCGCTCCGAGCGGCTGCACCGCAACCCGCTCGGCCGGTGGCACCCAGGGCACGTCGTGGAACACCACGGTGAGGATCAGGTTGCGTTCATGCAGCACCTGGTTATGCTTGAGGTTGTGCATCAGCGCCTGGGGCACCGTGTTCGGATTGGCAACCGCGTAGACCGCGGTGCGGTGGGCGCGATTGACCTGGTCCTCGGCAAGCGCCTGCACGAATGGCAGCAGTTCGGGGTCGCCTTGGCTGATGCTTTCCAGCAGCAGCTCGCGGCCGCGCCGCCAGCTCGCCATCACCGCGAACAGGGCCAGGCCGAGCACCAGCGGAAACCAGCCGCCCTGCATGAATTTGAGCGAGCAGGCGATCACCAGCAGCAGGTCGAGCACGACGAACACGCTGGTCGACGCGAGCGTCAGCGGCAGCGGAAAGCGCCACGCGTGCCGCAGGACGAAGAAGGTCAACAGCGTGGTGGTCAGCATGGTGACGGTGACGGCAATGCCGTAGGCGGAAGCCAGGGCCGTGGAGCTGCCGAACCCGAGCACGGCCAGCAGGACGGCGGTGAGCAACAGCCAGTTCACGAACGGCATGTAGATCTGGCCGACCTCCTTGGCCGAGGTATAGAGCACGTGCATGCGCGGCAGCAATCCGAGCTGCATGACCTGCTTGGTCATCGAGTAGGCGCCGGTGAGGACCGCCTGCGATGCGATTACCGTGGCCACGGTCGCCAGTACCACGGCCGGGATCAACCAGGTTGGGGGAAACAGGCGAAAAAACGGGTTCTCGAGCGCCGTAGCGTCTCGCATCAGCAGCGCTCCCTGCCCCATGTAGTTCAGGGCGAGTGAGGGCAGCACCAACCCGGCCCAGGCGATCTGGATCGGGCGCTTGCCGAAATGTCCCAGGTCGGCATAGAGCGCTTCGGCGCCGGTGAAGGCCAGCACGATGGCGCCGAGCGCCAGGAACATGTGCCAGCCCTGCGCCGCCAGGAATGCCACGGCATTGCGCGGGTCGAGCGCGGCCAGGATGGCGGGCTGCTGGGCGATTTCGACTATGCCGGTGACCGCAAGCACGACGAACCACACGGCGATCACGGGGCCGAACAGCTTGCCCACCACCCCGGTGCCGAAGCGCTGCACCGAAAACAGCCCGATCAGGACGGCGATGGATATCGGCAGCACATAGGGCTTGAACGCGGGCGTGGCCACCTCCAGGCCCTCGACGGCGCTCAAGACCGAAATCGCCGGCGTGATGACGCTGTCGCCGTAGAAAAGAGAAGCTCCGAATACGCCCAGGAGCAGCAGGACGAGGTGGCGCCGCGGCGTGCTGCCGGCGGCCTTGGCCGCCAGCGCCGTCAAGGCCATGATGCCGCCTTCGCCGCGGTTGTCGGCGCGCAGGATGAGCAGCACGTACTTGAGCGTCACCACCATCATCAGGCCCCAGAAGATGACGGAAACCGCGCCGATCAGATGCTGCGGGTCCAGCGGAATTCCGATTTCCGGGCTGAACACGGCCTTGATGGTGTACAGCGGGCTGGTCCCGATGTCGCCATAGACGACGCCCAGGGCGCCCACCGTCAGGGCCGCGCGGCTTTCACCCGCCGAAGAGTTGGTCATTGCATTTCACGGAATCTGGACAACCGTAAAGTATGCCAGCGGACATGTGAGGAAAGCATATGGACGGGTGGTCAGACTGTGGCCAGCCGATAGCCAACCCCCGACTCGGTGAGCAGGTGGCGCGGCTCGGCCGGGTCGGCCTCGATCTTGGCCCGTAGCTGCCCCATGTAGAGCCGCAGGTAGTGCGTGTGTTCCGTGAATTCGGGACCCCATACGTCCGTGAGCAGCTGGCGATGAGTCACGACCCTCCCGGCACTGCGGACCAGGCGGGCCATCAGCTTGAGCTCGGTGGGCGTCAGATGCACCGGTTCGCCCTTGAGCAGCACCTGCCTCAAATTGAGGTCGACCCGAAGGTCGTCGAGCTCGTGCACGGTCGCGGCCGGCTCCAGGGCCGTTCCACGATGCCGCAGCGCCACCCGGATGCGGGCCAGCAGCTCGGCGACGCTGAAAGGCTTGGTGAGGTAATCGTCGGCGCCGGCGTCCAGCAACCGGATCTTTTCGGCCTCCTGGTGGCGGGCCGATACCACGAGGATCGGCAACGAATGGCGCTTGCGGACCTCGCGGACCAGGTCGATCCCGTCGCCGTCGGGCAAGCCCAGGTCAAGGACCAGCACGTCCGGAAGGGAATGCTGCAAGAGCGCGGTGGCCTCGCTCACCGACACCGCGGTCTGGACCTCGAAGCCTTCCACCGCCAGCGATGACTGCATCATCGAGCGGATCTCGCGATCGTCTTCCACCACCAGCACGCGCAGGCTCATTGGGTAACCTCCGCCCTGCGGGCTGCGGTGCTATGAGCCTCCGGAACGGCCGAGCGGCTCATGACGGCTCCGGTGCCGGCTGCGCCGCTTCGATCGGCAGGTGGAGCGTGAAACGGCTGCCGCCGCCCTCGCGGGGGCTCACGCTGAGCGTGCCGCCGTGGGCCATCGCGATTGCCCGGCAAACAGCCAGGCCCAGGCCGGCGCCGCGCTGGCCGGAGCGGTCGCTGCGCCGGTACGGCTCGAAGATCGCCGCTTCCTCGCCCGCCGCGATGCCGGGCCCGCGGTCCTGCACGGCCACCCGCATTTCGCGGGCGTCCTGGCTCACGACCAATTCGATCGCGCCGCTGCTGTATTTGAGTGCGTTGTCCAGCAGATTCTCAAGCAGCTGGGCGATCAGGACCGGGTCGGCCTTGATCAGGGGCAACCCAGGGGGAACGCTCGAGCGGATGCGACGCGCGACGTCGCGCTGCCGGATGCGGGCCAGCACGGCACCCACGATCTCCTCCATGGCTTCCCAGTCGCGGTGAAGCCCGCCGGCGTTGTCCAGGCGCACCAGCTGGAGGGTGTTGTCGGTCACCCGCGACAGGTAATTCGCCTCGCTCACGATGCTGCCCAGCAGCCTTTCCTGCTCCGCGGCGCCGAGCTTGTCACGCTGGGTCTGCAACGACGACGCGGCACCGACGATCGCCGCCAGCGGCGTGCGCAAATCGTGGGAGATCGCCGCCAGGAACGTGCTCTGCACGTTGTGGCGCTCAGACTGCTCCTGGGCCTCGCGCATCGACGCCGTCAGCTTCAGGCGCCACAGCGCCTGCGCGATCAGGGTGCACAGCGCCTGCGCGTGCTCGCGGCCGCTGTGATCGGCAGCGGAAATGTTCTGGATGCAGGCCGCTCCCATCATCTGGCCTTTTTCTCCGAGCGGGATGTACCAGGCGTCCAGGCCGGGCCAGCGGCCAGTACCCGGGCCGAGCGTGGCCGCTTCTCGCATGGCGCAAAGCATTCCGTCCTGCAATGAGGCAGCCGCCTCGGGAGCCAGGTCGAGGTCACCAACCGGCGTCAGCCCAGCCAGCACGGCCGGGCCGGGGAAGGCCTGGTCCAGCGATTGACGGCCAAGCGCCAGGACCTCGTCCGGCCGGGTGCAGCCGGCCAGCCCGGTCGCGAGTTCCTGTAATTGCCGCGCGCGCGTTTCGTTCAGGCGCGCCGCTTCCGTCTCGCGTCGCAGGGCCGTCCCGAGATGGCTGATGACCAATGCCAGGGCCAGCATCGTGAACAACGCGATCAGGTGCTCGCGGTTCTCGACTTCGAATGTCCAGCGCGGCGGCACGAAGAAGAAGTTGAACGCCGAGACCGCTGCCAGGGCGCAAGCCAGCGACGGGACCCAGGGCAGGGTATAGGACGCCACGACGACGGCCAGCACATACAACATCGCCTGGCTCGCGATGGACACGTAGGGGTCGAGCAGGAAGCTGGCCAGCGTCGCGGCGGCCAGCAGGATCAGCACCACCAGCCAGTTCCGGACTGCGGACCGCTTGGGGTCCCCTGCCTCAGCAGCATCGAAGCTCATGGTGGCGCAGAGTACCACCTGCCTCATCAGGATTCCATCAGGAACCGGAAACGCATTACGGCAATGCTGCAAGGCTGAATCTGGGCTCGCCCGCGAGCCGTCGAGGGCGAGGGTCCTACAGACGCTGCGGCGATAGCCCGACATTCGCCGTTCCACCTCTCAACTAGGCTGATGAGAGAGGACGGCAAAACGCCGGTCCCTCCAACTTTGAAAGGCATGACATGAATACGATCAAGACTTTGGTGGCCGGTATCGCGGCTGTGCTGGCCCTGGCCGGGATGACCGGCTGCGCCGGCATGTCCGAGCGCGACAAGAGCAC
>JAAOZX010000171.1 GCA_012274225.1 Comamonadaceae bacterium
CAGGAGTACGGCGTCGACTCCTATGCGACGCCGCAGGTCATCGCCTTCGCGCTGGAACTGCTCGAGGCCGGAATCCTGACCGACAAGGACTTCCCCGAGATGCCCGCCGACAGCAGGGGGCGCTTCTTCTACCTGCTGGACAAGATCGTCCGGCGCGAAGGAATCGGCGACATCCTGGCCGACAGCGTCTCGCAGGCCGCCAAGCGGATCGGCAACGGCGCCGAGGCCTTCGACCACAACACCACCAAGAAATTCGAGCAGTTGCCGATCAAGTTGGGCAAGCTCAATCCGGCGTACTTCCTCATGATCGCGACCGGCGAGAAGATGAGCATCACCCAGATCGAGGGCTCGTTTCCGCAGGACCCGCTGCCCACGCGCGAGCAGCGCGAGGCGTTCGTCAGCAAATGGGAAGCGGCGCCCGACGAGAAGTTCAAGAAGTACTTCCTCGAATGGGAAAAGCGCGACGACATCTCCGATGACGCGACCTGCGAGATCGTGGACTGGAACGAGGCGATGCACTACATCGACGACGCAACCGGGCTGTGCGGCTTCGTCTCGTCGTTTCGCGGCCAGTTCGGCGGCGGCGTGGCCTATCACATGAACAACATTCCGCAGGTGCTGTCGCATGCCACCGGCATGGAGATCGACAAGGAACGGCTGTGGAAGACGTTCCAGCGGATCCGCACGCTGGTGCGCGCCGTGAACACGAGAAGAGGGTTGCGCCGCAAGGACGAGCGCCCGCCAGAGGATCACTGGGCGGTGCGCAACGAAGCCTACGAACAGGAGCTGCTCACGCGCTACTACACCTTCAAGGGCTGGAACCACGAAGGCATTCCCACCCGCGAGACGCTGGAGCGGCTGGACCTGGCTTTCGCCGCCGACGACCTGGAACAAAGGGGGATCCTGCAATGAGGTCCGCGGCTGCCAAGATCGTGAAGGAAATCCGGATCGAGGTCGACAAGTGCACCGGCTGCCGCGCGTGCGAGACCGTGTGCTCGGCCTTCCACGCCAAGCCGAGGTACAGCAGCACCAACCCGGCGCGTTCGCGCATCCGGGTGGTCGCCGACGAAATCAATGACGAATACGTTCCGGTGCAGGCCGGCAACTACACACTGAGCGGCTGCGAGGGCCGTCACTTCTATCAGCTCGACGGCAAGCAGTACAGCGAGTGCAGTTTCTGCCGGGCGGCCTGCCCGGCCCGCGACTATTTCATCGAGCCCGATTCCGGCCTGCCGCTGAAGTGCGACATGTGCGAGGACGAGCCGCCGCTCGCGCAACCGTTGTGCGTCACGGCCTGCCTGCCCGGGTGCCTGACCTACCAGGTGCGCCCGGCGGACGCGCCGGTCGACGAGGCCCGCGAACAGCAGGCCCTTGCCAAGGCGCTCGAATCGCTGGCGGGCCAGCACGGCATCGAGGCGGTGATCGAGAAGCTGAAGCGATTCGAGAAGGCGCGCTAGTCCGCAACCCATCCAATCCCCAGCTCGTCCAGCTTCTCCGGCTTCGGAACCCCGGCGACCGGGTCCCAGCCCCTGAGAACGCAGAACGTTCGCGTGGCGCGCGCCATCGCGTCGGGATCGACGGCCGTGTTGAACTGCCGGGTGCGCAATCGGTACTAACAGGCGTGGATCACCGGGAGACGTTGCCATGAACCCATCCGCCTCGACCATCAGCCTGATGGCACTCCTTGCCCGCGTGCTCCTCGCCGTCCTGTTCCTGCCGTTCGGCCTGGAAAAGATCACAGGCTACGAGGGCACCGTGCAGTACATCGCGTCGGCCCACGTGCCGTTCCCCGAAGTGGCGGCGGTCATCGGCATGGTGGCCGAGATCCTCCTGCCGATCCTGCTGCTGGTCGGCTGGCAGACCCGGTGGGTGGCGCTGGCGCTCGGAATCTATACCCTGGTCCTGCCCTTCCTGTTCCACATCTACTGGACCGCCCCGCCGGCCCAGATGTACGAGATGAAGATCAACTTCTACAAGGACCTTGGCATCGCCGGTGGCCTGTTCGCCCTGGTTGCCTGTGGCGCGGGCGCCTGGAGCATGGATGCGCGGCGTGCCGAGGACGGCATGGAAGTACGGCGCGGCAAGGCGTAGCCGCGACCTCGCAAGGGCGCGCTGCTGCGCACGGCAACCTGGGCAGCGGGCGGGCGCCGCGACAACCGGCCGGACGGGCAGACGTCAATGGCCGTCGGGTGCCACCTTGATCACGCCGATCGGGGCGCCCAGCGGATCGCTCAGCACGGCAAACCGGCCGACCTGCGGTACCTCGGTCGGTGCCAGCAATTGCGTGGCGCCCAGCAGCAGTGCTTTCGCGAGGGTGGCGTCGCAATCGCTCACCGAGACATAGGGTACCCAGGTCGAGCGGCCGTCGGGGCCTGCGCCCTTCATCACGCCGGCACGCGGCACGCCGCCCATCGTCAACACGTTGTAGGTGTGGCCGCCGGGCATGGTCATCGTGTCCACGCCGTAGTCGAACAGGCCTTTGTAGAAATCGAGCGCCTTCTTCTCGTCGGTGGTCCACAGCTCGGTCCAGTGCCAGCTGCCCACCGGCGCCGGACCGTCGGGCGGGTCGCCGTCCATGCCTCTCCACAGTGCGAAGGCCGCGCCGGTCGGATCGGCCGCCGCGGCGATCCGACCGGGCCCGTAATCGGCGGGCGACTGCATCGTGCGGCAACCGATCGCCTTGATGGCGTCAAAGCTGGCATCGACATCGGGCACCGAGACGAAGCAGATCCAGTGCGTGGGCGCCGTGGCCGCCGCCTTGCGATAGCCGCCTATGCCCTGGCCCCGGTTCTGGATCATGGGATAGCTCGCTTCGCCCATGGGCACGGCCTGCGTGCTCCAGCCGAACAGCGCTTGATAGAACGCCTGGGCCTCTCCGATGTCGGGCGACATGTGTTCGAACCACACGAACTTTCCGGGGGTGAAGCTGGGCATGGCGGCCTCCTGGGGGTGCACCGGGGTCTGAATCGAAGCAGCGTAAGTCTTTGCCAATAACCTGTTCTAGATCATGGTCGGCGGCGCCGGGCCGGAGGACGATTCCCACCGTGCCGCCGATTGAAACCTTCGAAAGGGCACCGACATGAACTCACATTGGCAAGAGCAACTCCTGGCACTGGTGACGCGCTATGGCGAGCAATGCAGCCAGATGGCGACCGAGCGCGCGCGCGGCATCCACGAGCATCCGCCGGCCGACCGCGCCGGGGCCTGGGCCGCGATCCTGTCCCACCTGGCGCGCGCACCCCAGCACGCCGCGCCCGAGCAGCCCGTCACCTCGGCGTGAACGTCGCCGATCCGGCGGCGATGTAGCCGCCCCGGCGGCCGGCACTTTTCGCGGCTGGCGCGCGGCATTGACGCACGGCTGAGCGGGCCGTAGGCTTGCGGTCTCACCTCATGATCACGGACCCGCTTTTCTATGTCATCGCGGCGCCGGTCGTTCTCCTGACAGGGATTTCCAAGACCGGAATACCCGGCCTGTTCGGCGGGATGGCCGTGCCCCTGCTGTCACTCGTCGTTGCGCCGCGCCAGGCTGCCGCGGTCATGTTGCCGCTGCTGTGCTTCATCGACCTGTTCGGGTTGCGCGCCTTCTGGGGCGTGTATGACCGCAGGAACCTGCCCATCCTTCTGACCGGGCTGCTGGTGGGTGTCATCGTCGGGGCGCTCATCTTCGGCGTCGTGCGGCAGGACGTCCTGCGGCTGGTGATCGGGGCCATCGCCATTGTGTTCGCGCTGAACAATCTTGCCGGTTGGGCGAAGAACCGGCCGCCCGCGCGCACCTCCTGGCCACGCGGCGTCATCTGGTCCTCGATTTCGGGCCTGACCAGCTTCCTCGCGCATGCGGGGTCGGCGCCGGTCATGGCCTACCTGCTGCCGCTGCGCCTGGACCGGCGCATCTACGTCGGCACCACGGTGTGGTTCTTCTTCGCGTCGAACTACGCCAAGATCATCCCGTATGCCGTGCTCGGGCAGCTGGACCTGGGCAATCTCACCACCGCGCTCGTGCTGTTGCCGCTGGTACCGGTCGGCGTCAATCTCGGTGTTCGCATCCAGGGCAAGGTCGACGAACAGTTGTTCTACCGCATCAGCTATTGGGCGCTCCTGGGCATCGGGCTGATGCTGGTCTACGACGGGATTTCATGAAGGCCGTGGCTTTGCTGCGAGGGCCGGCAATGCCAGCCCTGGGCCGGCCTGTCAGGTCCCCGCCTCGGTCCGCCGTGCCGCAAGGAAAACGATGCGCATGCGGGAGACGTGTTCGTCCAGGATGACCTCGGCGCGTTCAAGATCGCCCTTGGCAAGAGCCGCCACGATCGCCCGGTGCTCGGTCATGGCCTTGCTGCGGCCGGTGGTGACCACGTTGTAGGTACGCAGGGCGGCGATGCGTCCAGAAATCAGCGCGTAGGCATTGATCAGGTACACGTTGCCGCAGTTTTCCGCGATGCACTGGTGAAACGCCGTGTCCCCGCGGGCCATGGCCAGCCGGTCGCCGGCGTCCTGGGCCCGCTCCATCGCGCGGACCGCCTCGCGCAACTGCCTGAGCGTTTCTTCGCGCCGTCGCGCGAAGCTCAGGCGCAGCGCCGCGGTCTCCATGAGCCGGCGAAACAGGCAGATTTCGGCCACGTCTTCTTCGGAAGGCATGAAGACAAAGCTGCCGGCCTGCGGACGGATGTCGATAAGCCCCTGCAACTGCAGCACGTTGAGCGCTTCGCGCACCGGCGTGCGGCTCACGCCCAACGCGGCGGCCAGCTTCAGCTCCGACAGTGCCTCGCCGAGCTTGAACTCGCCGTCCTGGATGGCCGTGCGGATGTGCTCGGTGACCTGGATGCCCAGCGAGCCGCCGGCGGGAGCGCGTGACTTGGCGCGCGCGGCACGATCCTTGGCAGGTGGCGTCTTCTTCAGGATGACAGCAGACATTCTGGGCATTGGCGTGTTTCGTTGCGAAATGACCTGCATCCCATCAGAGCCGGTGCCCCAGCGCCGCGGCCTCATGAATGGCTTCCAGTGCCGTCCGCGGCTGCACGCAGTCGCCCAGCAGGAAGATCGGCGGCGTGTCGCCACGGCCGTACAGATCGTCGGACACCCGCGTCACCGGCAGCAGCGTGCGCGTCGGGACGATCAGGGTGAGGTCGGTCAGCTCCAGGCGGTCGGTGCCGTTCCAGAGGACGGCGTCGTGCTCACCCAGTTTCTCGACGGTCGTGCCCAGGTGCACCGTGACATTGCGCTGATCGAGCAGTGCGCCGACCTGGAATCGGCGCGACCGGCTCGCGATGTCCGTGGCGAGTTCCTTGCCGACCTCGACCAGGTCGACCCGGACGCCTTTGGCGGCCAGCACGCGCGCGACGCCGATGCCGCGGATGCCGCCCCCGATCACCAACGCGCGGCCGCCGCCGATGGGGCGGCGCAGGATCTCGTAGGGATCCACGACCGGGCTGTCCATGATCCCGGGAATCGCAGGCAGGCCCGGCGCCGCGCCGGTGGCCACGACGATCAGTTCGGGATGTTCGGCCAGCACCACTGCCGAGGTCGCCTCCACGCCCAGCTCGAGCCGCACCCCGGCGCGCCGACCCTCTCCCACCAGCCAGGGCAGGTGACCCGCGAGTTCCTCGCGACCAGGCACCAGCCGGCTCAGGAGCAGTTGCCCACCGGGCTCGTCGTCACGCTCGAAGAGGGTGACGGCGTGCCCGCGCAGCGCGAGGACGCGGGCGCTCTCGAGCCCTGCGGGGCCCCCACCGACAACCACGATGCGCTTCTTCGCCGGCGTCGGCCGGATCGCGTATTCGCGCTCGCGCCCGGTGGTGGTGTTGACGAGACAGATGATCGGCAGGCCGCGCGCATGCATGTCGCTGCAACCCTGATTGCAGGCAACGCAGGTGCAGATTTCCGCCAGCCGGCCCGCGCGCGCTTTGACCGGGAAGTCCGGATCGGCATGCAGCGCGCGCCCCAGTGTGACGAAGTCGGATGCGCCGGATTCGAGCAGGTGTTCGGCAACGCTCGGATCGGTGAGCCGGCCGGAGACGCTGACCGGCACCTTCACGTGCTTGCGCACCTCGCGCGCCAGCGGAGCGAGTACGCCTTGCGGCATCTCCATCGGCTGGGTGATCCACCAATTCGTCTCGTACATGCCGGCCGAAACATCGATCAGGTCCACACCCGCCGCCACCAGGTGCGGCGCGATCGCGCAGACATCGGCGAGGGCGAGCCCGTTCTCCTGGTGCTCGTCGCCGCTGATCCGGAACACCACCGGCATTTCGGTCCGGATCGACCGGCGCACGGCCGTGATCACGGCCAGCGGAAAACGCATCCGCCCGGCGAGGTCGCCGCCGTATTCGTCGTCACGCTTGTTGCAGTAGGGCGAAAGGAACTGGCTGAGCAGGTAGCCGTGCGCGCCGTGAATGCCGACGAAATCGCAGCCCGCTTCGGCAGCCCGCCGCGCCGCCGCGGCGAAGGAGTCGACCAGTTCGGCGATGTCGTCGCGGTCCAGCGCCCGCGGCGACCAGCCGCCGGCGCCGACGTACGGTACGACCGAAGGCGCGCGCGACTCGAGCCCGCTGACCTCGGGATTCACCACGCGGCCGCCGAAGTGAAGTTCCGGCCCGACGCGGCCGCCGTGCCGGTGGACGGCCGCCACCAGGCGCCCCAGTTCCGGGATCAGGTCGTCGTGGTAGAGGCCCATCTGGAACTCGCGGCCCTTGCCGCGCGGATCGACGTACGTCGCCTCCGTGTACATCATCCCGACGCCGCCGTGCGCGCGCGCCGCCAGGTAGTCGATGTAGCGCTGCGTGACGCGTCCCTCCGCGGTGCAGTAGTTCCGCTCCATCGGCGAGCCGATGATCCGGTTTTTCACCTCCATCGTCCCGACCCGGCCCGGCTCGAACAGCTTCGGAAACCTCATCGCGCCGGCTCCAGTCGCGCCGCCCGCACCGGTTCCCGAAAGGTCGACAGGGATCGGTCGGTTGGTACCTCAGTTGACTCGACTGTGCCCATAGTGTTCTGTTACGATAACACCGATGTCCCGTACCGGGTACATTCCGCGTATTTTCATCTTGTACTTCAGTCGTGTTTAAGAGATAGCCACTCCGTCATCGCGATCCGCTTCGGTCACTACACCAAAAGGGTACCTCATGCACAAGATCACACGTCGCTCCGCACTCGCTGCAACCTCCTCGATGCTGGCGCTCGGCGCATTGCCGTCGGTTCACGCGCAGGGCAAGCCAAAACTGCGTTTCAGTTGCGCCTTCAATGAGCAGGACCTGCGCGCCGAAGCGTACAAGGCACTGGCGGCGGCGATCAAGGACGAATTCGAGTTCCAGCCGTACTGGGCCAACACGCTGTTCAAGCAAGGCGCCGAGCTGGTCGCGCTGCAGCGGGGCCAGCTCGAACTGTGCAACCTGGCCCCGGCGGACATCTCCAAGCAGGTTCCCGCCTGGTCGCTGATGACATCCGCATACCTGTTCCGCGATACCGATCACCTGAAGAAGACCTTCAAGAGCGACGTCGGCCGGGAGTTCATCAAGATGGCGCGCGATCAGCTCGGCATTCAGGTCATCACGCCGGTCTACTTCGGAGCGCGTCACGTCAACCTGAAGCCGGAAAAGCCGATCAAGACGCCGGCGGATCTGGCCGGCATGAAGCTGCGGATGCCGCCGGGAGAGTATTGGCAGTTCCTCGGCGAGGCGATCGGCGCCAGTCCGACGCCCGTGCCGTTCACCGAGGTATACACGGCGCTGCAAACCGGCGCTATCGATGGCCAGGACAATCCGCTGGTGACCAGCCGGCAGATGAAGTTCTATGAGGTGACGAGCCAGTTCGTGCTCACCGGTCACGTGATCGGCTACGACGTCATGGCGATCACGACCAAGATCTGGGATGCGATGACGCCCGCCCAGCAGGCCAGGTTCCAGGCGGCCGCCGACAAGGCCATGGACGACAACACCGCCCGGTACAACGCGCAGGAGAAGGAAACCGTCGAGTTCTACAAGTCCAGCGGCAAGAAGGTCTACGCGCCAGACCTGAATGCGTTCAGGACTTTCGCCCAGAAGCGGTACGTCGACAAGTACGGGACGGAGTGGCCGAAGGGCGCGCTCGAGCGGATCAACGCCCTGTAAGCGGTGCACGTGGCATCCGGAGCGGCAGCCGGCCGCTGGCTGCGCAGGCGGGCCGAGAACGTCGCTGTCGTCCTGATCGGGACGATGTTCGCGAGCTTCCTCATTCAGATCGTCGCCCGCTACGTCTTCAACCGGCCGGTCGCGTGGACCGAGGAGGTGAGTGTCCTGTGCTGGCTGTGGGTCGTGCTGTGGGGCGCGGCTTTCGTCCTGTCGGACAGTGAAGAGGTCCGTTTCGACATCATCTACGGTGCCGTCTCGAACAACGTGCGCCGCGCTTTCACGCTGATCACCGGCCTCGTGCTGATCGTGCTCTATGCGATCTCGCTGCCGGCTTCCTGGAAATACGTGGCGTTCATGCACCGCGAGCACTCGGCCTACCTGCGCATTCCGTTCAATATCCTCTACTCGATCTTCATCATCTTCGCCGTGGCGTCGATCGTCCGCCATGCCTGGCTGATGCGGGACGCCCTTCGCGGGACGGCTCCGCCGCCGGTGGAAGCGGCGAGCGGCGGTGACGCATCATGATGCCGAGCCCTTTCACGATCTGCATCATGTCGCTCGTCGGCCTGGCGGCGCTGGGCCTGCCGATCGGTCATTCGATGATCATCGCGTCGAGCCTGTACCTGCTGCTGGCGGGGCTCGATCTGGGCACGGCGGCCGAACAGCTGCTGAACGGCCTGTTCAACAGCTACGTGCTGCTGGCGGTCCCGCTGTTCATCCTCGCCGCCGACCTGATGAACATCGGCAGCCTGACCGACCGGCTGCTGAAATTCTGCCTGGTGCTTGTCGGCCGGTTCCGTGGCGGCCTGGGTCACGTCAACGTTGTCGCGAATGTCATCTTCGCGGGCATGTCCGGATCGGCTATCGCCGACGCAGTCGGCATTGGCCGGATCATCATCGGCATGATGACCCGCGACGGGAAGTATCCGATCGCCTATGCGGGCGCGATCACGGCGTCCGCGGCCATCATCGGGCCGATCATCCCGCCGTCGATCCCGATGGTCCTGTACGCGCTGGTCTCCGACGCATCGATCGGCTACCTGTTCCTCGGGGGTGTGGTGCCGGGACTCCTGCTCGGGGTCGCATTCATGGTCATGAACGCGTGGATCGCGCGACGCCGAAACTTCCCGGTGGAGCCGCCGGTGCCCATGCGCGAGATCCCGAAGATAACGCTGGACGCCTTTCCCGCGCTGATGCTGCCGGTGATCCTGCTGTTCGGCATCTACGGCGGCGTGACGACGCCGACCGAGGGGGCGGCGTTGGCAGCCGCCTACGCGATGCTGGCCGGCACCCTGATCTACCGGGCTGTGTCATGGAAGCAGCTGTATGGCGCGCTGCTCGGCAGTGCCAAGGCATCGACGTCGGTCGGCATGCTGATCGCCGGGGCCCTGGTCTTCAATTACGTGGTGACGATCGAGAACATTCCCACGTCGCTCCAGCACTTCATTGGCGGCTTCCAGCTGTCGAAGATCGGCTTCCTGCTGCTGGTCAACGCCATCCTGTTCGTCCTCGGATGCATCCTCGAGGGCAGCACCATCCTGTTGATCATCGTTCCGATCCTGATTCCGAGCGCCAGGGCGCTGGGGATCGATCTCGTGCATTTCGGGGTGGTGGTCGTCGTCAACATCATGATCGGCCTCCTGACACCGCCGTACGGGCTGCTGCTGTTCATCATCGCGAACATGACCAAGCAACCCCTTGCGGCCATCGTCCGCGAAGCCGCTCCCTTCATCGCCATGGCAGTCGTGGTTCTTGCGTTCATCACCTTCGTGCCGGAGCTGGTTCTCTGGTTGCCGAGGTTGATCGGATACAAAGGTTGACTGCGGCCCTGGACCGATGAAGGGCGAACATGATCACGATCGTCGATAGCAGCAAAGTCGAATGCGCTGTTCGATCAACTGATCAGCTCGGCGAAACGCCGCTCTGGTGCGAGCGCGAAGGCAAGCTGTGGTGGCTGGACGTCGAACGTCCGAAGCTTCAGTCGTTCGATCCCGCGTCCGGCCGGCATGACGTGCAAGCTTTAGCGACCACATTCCTGGGCAGCCAGGCACTGGGCGAGGACGGCTCGCACCTGCTGGCCCTGGACCTGGAACTGCGTCGCCGCCTGAATGCGACCGGTTCCCTCTTTCCGTTTGCCCGCCTCGAGCCGGGGCTGGACAACCGCCTCAACGACGGGCGAGTGGACGCGCGGGGCCGGTTCTGGGTGGGCACCATGGACAACCAGTTGCACCGGCCGAACGGGTCGCTGTACCGCGTCGACGGCGATGGCACGTGCGAGCGGATCTTCAGCGGCGTGATCGTCAGCAACGGGATTGCCTTTTCACCGGACAACCGGGTCCTGTACTTCACGGATACGCGCCGCCATGTCACCTGGCGGTTCGATTTCGATCTCGACGAAGGTCGCATCTTCAACCGGCAGGTCTTCGCCGACTACAGCGGGTCGGGCGATCGGCCCGATGGCGCCTGCGTGGACGTCGATGGGGGAATCTGGACCGCGTTCTTCGCCGGCCGGCGGGTCGTGCGCTACCGGCCGGACGGCGTCATCGACCTGGTCGTCCCTATGCCGGTGACGAACCCGACCTGTGTCTGCTTCGGCGGCGACGACTTGAGGACGCTCTACATCACGACAGCGACGAAATTCCTGACGCCCGAACAGCGGGCGGCCGAGCCGCTTGGCGGCAGCGTGCTGGCGGTCCATGGGATCGGCCAGGGCATGCACGAGCACCGATTCCGGTTCAACGATGCGCTCCCTGGAGCGCGCACATAGATAGATAGAAGGAGATGCCATGAAAAGCATGTGGACTCGCCGTACGTTTCTGTCGGCCAGCGGGGCGCTGCTCGCTGCGGCCGCCGCGGGAGGCGCGCAGGCCGCCGGGGAAAAAATCACCCTGCGGTTCTCCGACTCGACCACGGCGGACGCACCGCGTTCGCTGGCGCTGGTGCAGATCTTCGCGAAGAAGATCGGGGACGAATTCACTTTCCAGCCGTACTTCAACAGCACCTTGTACAAGCAGGGCACCGAGCTGGTGGCGGTGCAGCGCGGCAATCTGGAAATGGCCAACATGCCGCCGTCGGACTTCGCCGGTCAGGTCCCGGCGTTCGACATTCTGGGGGCGGCCTATGTCGTGCGTGACGCCGCGCACCTCGACCGGATCTTCAAGAGCGAAGTGGGCGATACGTTCCGCAAACTGGCCCGGGAAAAACTCGACGTGGTCATTCTCGCGCCGGCCTACTACGGCGTTCGCCACCTGAATCTCAGGGGGAAGAAGAAGATCAATACGCCGCAGGACCTCGCCGGCGTGAAGCTGCGCATGCCCGCCGGCGAGAGCTGGCAATTCCTGGGGCGTTCGATCGGTGCGAGTCCGGTGACGGTCGCCTATTCGGAAACTTACGTGGCCCTGCAGACCGGCGTGGTGGATGCGCAGGAAAATCCGCTGCCCAACGACAAGATCATGAAGTTCTACGAGGTCACCAACCAGATCGTGCTGACCGGCCACAACGTCGGTTTCGGCCTGCTGGTGATGAGCGCCAAGGTGTTCGATTCGCTCACGGCCGATCAGCAGCGGCGCATCATGACTGCGGCGCAGGAGTCGTTTGCCTGGAGCAGCGCCGAATACATCAAGCAGGAGCAGGAGCTCGTCGCCTTCTTCAAGTCGGCCGGCCTGGATGTGTACACGCCGGACCTCAAGGCCTTCCGGACCTACGCGCAACAGCAGTACCTGCAGTCCCCGCTGTCGAAGTCCTGGCCGCCGGGAATGCTCGAGAAGATCAACGCGTTGTAACGGGCGGCGGTGATCCTGGCCCGTGCCGCGATCCGCTCCTTCACGCCACCCGCCACCATGCCCATCGTCTCGCTCGATCACCTGACGCTGCTGGACCTCACGCCCCCGGAGCTGGTGCGAATCGCTGGGCTGGCCGGCTTCACCCATGTCGGCGTGCGCTTGAACCCTGCCGCCCCCGGTGAGTATCAGTATCCGATGCTGGGTGATTCGCCAATGTTGTGCGAGACCGTGACCCGAATGCGCGACACCGGCGTGCGCGTGCTCGACTTCGGCGTCGTGCGGCTGAACAAGACAACGGACGTTCGTGCGTTCGAGCCGATCTTCGAATCCGCCGCCCGGCTGGGCGCGAGCCATGCCATGGTCAACGGTGACGAGCCCGATCACGGGATCCTCGCGGCGCTGCTGGCCCGGCTCTGCGAGGTCGCGCGGCCGTTCGGGCTGACGATG
>JAAOZX010000172.1 GCA_012274225.1 Comamonadaceae bacterium
ACCAGAACCTGCCGGCCGTGGAAGAGGCCACGTCGCGCTATGTCGCGCAGCGCTTTCCGAAAGCCGCCGCGCGCCGGCGCTCCCGTCCTGCCGAGGCCGAGCCCGAGTGACCGCCTGGCCCGCCGGACGGTTCGGGTTAACCACTAGCCGGGTCCGCGCAAACGCTTGATCCCAATTGGTTGACATGCCAACCAATTGGGTCTACCGTCAAATTCACTCGAACGGCATCCGGGGTTGTTCGAGGTTCAGTTCGCTTGCAAGCCCGGACCCAATACCCGGAGGAGACAAGCCATGAGCGACTGGAACGACGAAGAGCGCCAACTCGTCGAATGGATGGCGGACATGAACGAGGACAACGCGCTGGCGTCGGCCCGGCGCATGCTGCTCGAGGAAGGCAAGGACCCGGTCCGGGTGCTGGAGCTGTGCCGAGCCGCGATGGACATCGTCGGCAAGCGTTTCGAGGCCGGCGACTATTTCCTGCCGGAACTGGTGCTGGCCGGCGAGATGCTCGAAACCATAGGCGCCATCGCCAAGCCGCTGATCCAGTCCAAACCCGGCGAGCAGAGCAGGAAGCTCGGCAAGGTGCTGATCGGCACGGTGCACGGTGACCTGCACGACATCGGCAAGAACATCGTGAGCTTCATGCTCGACATCAACGGCTTCGAGGTCAAGGACATCGGCATCGATGTGCCGATTGCCGATTTCCTCGGCGCCATCGATGAATTCAAGCCGGACGTGGTCGGACTCTCCGGGTTCCTCACACTGGCCTTCGACTCGATGAAGGAAACCATCGCCGCGATCGAGGGCGGCGGCCGGCGCGACGGGTTGAAGATCATGATCGGCGGCGGCCAGATCGACGAGACGGTCCGCGCCTATACCGGCGCCGATGCCTTCGGAGTCAACGCCGTGGAAGCGGTGAACCTGTGCCGCAACTGGATGGGGGCGCCGGCATGAAGGCCGCGGTCGAACAGACCGTCGAAGCGAAGGCCGGCTACGACGCGCGCTGGCAGCGCATCATGGATTGCGTTGCCCTGAAGCAGCCGGACCGCATGCCGGTGGCCATGTACGCCACCTTCTGGATGGGCAAGTACGCCGGGGTCAGCTGCCGCGATTTGATGTACGACTACGAGCTGACCCGACAGATCGCCGAGCGCGCGGTGCTCGAATTCGACCCGGATGTCTACAGCACGCTCCTGTTGTCGACGACCTCGGGGCCGACGCTGGAGGCACTGGGCTACAAGCAACTGCAATGGCCCGGCCATGGCGTCGGCGACAACCAGCCGTTCCAGTATCTCGACCGCGAGTACATGAAGGCCGAGGAATACGACGACTTCCTGTTCGACCCCACCGGCTATTACCTGCACACCTATCTGCCCCGGGTGGCTACCGCCTTCGAAGGCTTCGCGGAACTGCCGGTGCTGCCGGGGCTGCACTATTTCCGCCTGGTCGCCGGCATTCGCGGCTTCGCCAAGCCGAAGGTGCGCGAGTCCTTCGAGAAAGTCTTCAAGGCCGCGGAGGAAGCCCATCGCTTCATGCAGCACCACGTGGCGTTCACCGACCGCATGACCCAGCTCGGCTATCCGGTCACCAACGGCTCGGCGGCGGTGTCGCCCTACGACTTCCTCGCCGACTACTTCCGCGGCGCCCGCGGGATGATGACCGACATCTATCGGCACCGCGACAAGCTGCTGCAAATGCTGGACAAGGCAGCCATCTTCCTGCTGCGCATGACCGTGACCAATGCCAAGGCTTCGGGCAACCCGATCGTGTTCATCCCGATCCACTGGGCGCCCGACGCCTTCATGTCCGACAAGCAGTTCCGCGAATTCTGGTGGCCGTCGTTCCGCACGATGCTGATCGGCCTGATCGACGCCGGGCTGATCCCGATGCCGCTGTGGGAAGCCGACTGCACCAAGCGGCTGGAAATCATCAAGGACGTGCCGCCCGGCAAATGCATCTACTGGTTCGAGCGCACCGACATGGTCAAGGCCTTCGAGGTGCTGGGCGACGTGGTGGCCCTGCGCGGCAATCTGTCGCCGTCGCTGATGACCACCGGCCAGCCACATGAAGTGGACGCCGCCGTGAAGCACCTGGCCGACAACGTGTTCCACAAGGGCGGCAAGCTGATCCTCGACTGCGCGTTCGGCATTCCCGACGAAACCCCGGTGGCGAACGTGCGGGCCATGTTCGACGCGGCGCGCAAGTACGCGGGGTGATGCCATGGCGGTCGCCCGCGGCTTGGACATCCTGCGCCGGGCGCAGCCGGTCCCGCTCAACGGTCGGCCCTCGCCTGCGCGCACCCGCTTGCGCGCGCAGGCCCTGGCCATGGCGCGCGAGGAATCGCTGGTCGACGCGTCGTACAGCTACCGCATCGTCGACCTGCAGGCTCCTGCCGCGCCGCTGCTGCGGGCGGGCGGCGAATCGCTGGAGGCGCCCTGGTTGTTGCCGGCCTCGGGCCAATTGACGGCCCTGGCCTGCGGGGTGTGCACCCTGGGCCCGGCCCTGGAGCGGCGTGTGAGCGAATTGTTCGCGCAGCGGCGAGCCTCGCTGGCCATGGCGCTGGACGAGCTGGGCAACGAGTTGCTGTTCGAGGTCTCGCGGCATGCCCAGGACCGCATTCAGGCCGAGACGAGCCGGCGCGGCCTGTCCATGAGCGGCGAGTTGCGCGCCGGCGATCCCGGGCTGGCGTTGGAGGCACAGGGGGCGGTGCTGCGCCTCGCCTGCGCGGACAGCATCGCCATCAGCCTGAGCGAAGGTTTCGTCATGCATCCGCTGAAGTCCACGTCGATGGTCCTCGGCGTGGGCATCGCCCTGCCCGCCAGTGCCTGGTCGCGCTGCGACTCCTGCAGATCACGCGCCACCTGCGGTGTGCGATCGCGCGCGCTGGCCGCGGCCGCAACCGCTTGAACGGCGTCAGCCGATCCAGGAAGACCCGCCCATGACCCGCAATCCGCACATTGCCAGCGCGCCGCCGGGTCACCAGCTGAGGTTTGCGCACCTGGATCAGGTCGTGACCGTGCAAGCCGGCGATACGCTGTTCCAGAGCGCGCGACGCCACGGGGTGCGAATCGTCGGTGCCTGCGGCGGCCGAGGTACCTGCGGCACCTGTGCCGTCCACGTGGTGGAAGGTGAGGTCGAGGGCGGGCCGCTGGCCACAATCGCCGCGCAGTCCCAGGGGACCCACGCCGGCCGCAAGACGTGGCAACGCGCCTGTCAGTTGCACGCCTTGTCGGACTGCACGGTCGAAGTGGCACCGCGCTCGCTCGCAACGGTGGTGCGCGCCGATGTGGCCGGCAGCGAAGAGGCAGAGCCGCTGCCGCTGGACCCGCTGGTGATCACCCGGGACCTGAAGCTGGAACCGGCCAGCCTGGCCGACCCCGCCAGCGACGTCGAGCGGCTGCGCCGCGCGCTTCCCGGCCAGGACCTGCGCCTGGATCTGGAAGCGCTGCGGCAATTGCCTTCGGTGCTGCGTGCGGGTGCCTGGTCGCTCGGCGTCCGCATCCGGCAGCAAGAACTGATCGGCGTGGCCGCACCGGTCCGCGCCGGCCTGGGTCTGGCAGTCGACCTCGGTACCACCAATGTGGCGGCTTTCCTGATCGACCTGCAAAGCGGCAAGCGCTTGGCGACCCTGGCAATCGAAAACCCGCAGGTGGGCTGGGGTGCCGACGTGATCAGCCGCGTCAACCATGCGGCGACGCATAAGGACGGTGGGGACGAACTGCGACGGGCCGCAATCACGGCACTGAACGCTCTGGCCCATGACTTGTGCCGGGCTGTTGGCGCAAAGCCGGGCGACATCGTCGATATGGTGGTCTGCGGCAACACCGCGATGCAGCACCTGCTGCTGGGGCTGCCGGTGGCTCAGCTCGGCCGCGCGCCCTTCATCGCGGCCGTCAGCCAGGGCCTGGACGTCAAGGCGCGCGAACTCGGATTGGCGATCTGCCCGGGTGCTTATATCCACGTCGCGCCGACCATCGGCGGTTTCGTCGGCGGCGATCATGTCACGGCGTTGCTGGCCACGCGTCGACTCTGGGACGGCCAGGCCACCAGCCTGGTGATGGACATAGGCACCAACACCGAGATCTCGTTGATCCATCAGGGGCGGATCCTCAGCACCTCCTGCCCCTCGGGCCCGGCCCTGGAGGGCGGACACATCGCCTGCGGCATGCGCGCGGCCGAAGGTGCGATCGAGCGCGTCGGCCTGGCGCCGGATGGCTCGCTCACGTTCCAGGTGATCGGCAAGGAGAGGCCGGTCGGGCTGTGCGGTTCCGGGGTGCTGGACGCGGTGGCCACGCTGCACGGCGCGGGGATGGTCGACGATCGCGGACGCCTCAACGCGAACCATCGGGCGGTGAAGGAGCGCGACGGCACCCGGATGGCGCAATTGGCCGAGGGCGTGACTTTCAACCAGGGCGACGTACGCGCGGTGCAGCTGGCCAAGTCCGCGATCCGCACCGGCGTCGAGCTGTTGCTGCGCGAAGCCGGCTTGCAGGCCGGCGGCATCGACCGCCTCATCGTTGCCGGCGCGTTCGGCGCGTACCTCGATGTGCGCAGCGGAATCGGCATCGGCCTATTTCCGCCACTGCCCCTGGAGCGTTTCGTGCAGGTCGGCAACGCCGCGGGTCTCGGCGTGCAGCAGATGCTGGCCTCGGGCCGCGCGCGCGCGGAAGCCGGCGAACTCGCCGCGCGCTGCCGCTATGTCGAGCTCAGCACCCAGGCCGGATTCCAGAAGACCTTTCTGCAGCACATCGGCTTCGACAACAAGAGGATCACGCCGTGACAGCCTTCGACATCACCATCATCGGCGAGCGCATCAACCCGGGGTTCAAGAGCACCAAGGCGCTGTTCGACAATTCCGACCTCGCCGGCATCCAGGCGCTGGCGGTCAAGCAAGCCGAAGCCGGTGCTTCGTATCTGAACTTCAACATCGGTGCACGGGCGCTGACCGATACGGCGTTTCTCACCGAAGCGATCCGGGCGATTCAGGCTGCCGTCACTCTGCCGCTGTCATTCGACGTGCCCAGCGTGCAAGCCCACGCGCTGTGCCTGCAAACCTACGACGCGGCGCGCGCGGGCGGAGCTCTCCCCATCGTCAATTCGATCACCGAGCACCGCTGGGACGCCATGAGCCTGTACGCGCAGCGTCCCTTCAAGGTCGTCGTGATGGCATCGGAACGGGTGGAACACGGCGTGGCGAAGAACAACAAGAGCGCCGCCGAAATCGCCGGGACCGCCAGACGCGCCGCGCTGCGCCTGCGCGAGGACTACGGAATGGCGCTGGACGACATCATCATCGACCTGTCGGTCTCCGCCATCATCGCCGACACCGAGGGGCTCAACCGCGGCACCCTCGAGGCGGTCAAGCTGATCGGCGGCGATCCCGATCTGAAAGGCCTGCACATGATGGGGGGGCTGTCCAACATCGGCCAGCAATTGCCGCCCAAGGCTGCTGACGGCTCGGACCTGAAGCACCAACTGGAAAATGCTTTCCTCACGCTGGCTGTACCTTACGGCTTCGACACCGTGCTGGGAACACCGTGGCGTGGCTATGCTCCGCTGCCCGAGGACAACTACGTGCTGCAGGCGTACCAGAACTTCCTGCAACAAACCGGCACCAACGCCTTGCGCGCCGTGCGCAAGCTGTACAAGGCATGAGCCCGCCCGACGCCTTCGCCCTGGTCGTCGATGGATGGTTCGACGGCGAACAGCGGCACGCCGGCCCCACGACAATGACGATCGAGGATGGCCGGCTGGCGACTGTGGCGGCCGGCGATCATGCCGCTGCGCTGGCGGAGCAGGGATGGCCGGTGGAGCGCGCCGCGTTCCTGATGCCCGGTCTGGTCGATGCCCACGTGCACCTTTTCCTGGACGGCGCGCAGACCGATTCCAGGCTTCGATCGGAGCACCTCCAGCAGCCGCTCGACCGGTTGACTGAAGCGGGGCGCCGCGCCGCCGCCCAGGCACTCATTCACGGTGTGACGACGGTGCGCGACGGCGGCGACCGTCACGGCGTCAACCATCGGCTGCGCGCTGAAGCACGCCGACGCGGCAGCAGGCTGGCCCAGGTGCGCTCGGTCGGCCTGGGCGTGAAGCGCGCCAAACGCTACGGCGCCTTCATGGCCACCGATGTCGGCGACGACGACAGCATCCGCAGTTCGGTGCGTGAACTGGCTCGTGACAACGACGAGATCAAATTGATCCTCACCGGCATCATCGACTTCGGCGCCGGTGCCGTGACCGACGAGCCCCAGTTCACCCTCGACGAGGCGCGCAGCGTGGTCGAGACCGCCCATGCGGCCGGCCGCAAGGTGATGGCCCATTGCAGCGGACTCAAGGGCCTCGCGGTGGCGGCGGGCGCCGGTGTCGACTCGATCGAACACGGCTTCTTCATGGACCGCACCACGCTGGCGCTGATGCGCGACCAGGACCTGGCCTGGACGCCGACCTTCTGCCCGGTGCATTTCCAGTGGGCCCATCCCGAGGCCGCCGGCTGGACGGCGCAGACTGTCGGCAATCTGCGCCGCATCCTCGATGCGCACGCCGAACACTTGCTGCTGGCTCACCACATGGGCGTGCGCCTGTTGCTGGGCACCGACGCCGGCAGCATGGGCGTGAAGCATGGCGCGGCGGTGTTCGAGGAGATCGAACGCTTTCTGGAAGCGGGGCTGCCGCTGGTGGCCGTGCTGCGCGCGGCCACTTCTCAGCCTCGTCGCCACTTCGCCGATCCGCACCCGCTGTTGGCGGCGGATGCGGTCTTCGAGGCCGTGCAGCTCGCGGCGTCGCCGTTCGACGACGTACAGGTGCTGCGCCGGCCGCAGCGAATCTGGGCGGCGTCGATGAGCGCCGCGCAGCCGTCGGGCCACTGAAGGCACGCCCATGTACAGCGTTCGCCTCTGGTCCGTCCGACATGCCCGCGGCTTGCGCCGCCTGTATGTGTTCTTCTCGCGGCTCGCGCCTGCGCTGGCTCCTCTGGTGCGATGGCTGGGTCCGCGCCGCACCGAGGCCCTGTTGCAGCCGATCGAGCGCGCCGCCAAACGCTTCATGTTCGACTGCCGCGAATGCGGCCAGTGCGTGCTGTCGGCCACGGGCATGGCCTGCCCGATGAACTGCCCCAAGCAGATGCGCAACGGCCCTTGCGGCGGCGTGCGCGCCGACGGCAATTGCGAGGTCGATCCGCAGATGCGCTGCGTCTGGATCGAAGCCACCGAGGGCACCAAACACATCGCTGACGACCACCAGGCCCATCCAACGCCGCTATTGGCTGCCATCGATGCCCGCAATGCGGGCCGCTCCACCTGGATCAAGGTGATCGAAGGCCATCCGGAAATAGCCTTCCAGCCACCCGTTGGCGAACGCGTAATGCCGCAGTCGCCGCTCGGCCCGTTCGAGAAGGCATGCCGCGCCGGTGAATTCGTGGTCACGGTCGAGGTGGGCCCGCCGGACTCGGCCGACCCGCAGGCCCTGTTGCAGCGCGCCGCCCGCTTCGGCGGCCTGGTCGACGCCATCAATGTCACCGATGGCGCAGGTGGCAACTGCCACATGTCCAGCGTCGCCGCATCGGCCATCCTGGTGGCCAACGGTTACCCCGCTGTCTACCAGATCACCTGTCGCGACCGCAACCGCATCGCGATCCAGGGCGACATCCTCGGGGCCGCCGCCCTGGGCGTGCAGAACATCCTTTGCCTCACCGGCGACGACGTCAGCCAGGGCGACCATCCGCAGGCCAAGCCGGTGTTCGACCTGGACGCCGTCTCGTTGTTGCACATCGCGCGCGGCATGTGCGACCAGGGGCAGTTTGCCTCGGGGCGAAAGCTGGAGGCGCCGCCCGACCTGTTCATCGGCGCGACCGCCAACCCGTTCGTGCCGCCGTTCCTCGATCGCGTGGCCAACCTGGAGAAGAAGATCGTCGCCGGTGCGCGCTTCATCCAGACCCAGTTCTGCTTCGACGTCGAAATGTTCGAAGACTTCATGCGGGAAGTGCGCCGGCGCGAACTGCACCGGCGCGCCAAGCTGATCGTCGGCGTCGGCACGCTGGGCAGCGCCAAGGCCCTGGCGTGGATGGCCGACCATGTGCCGGGGGTGCACGTGCCACCGAGCCTGCTCGAGCGAATTGGCAGTGCGTCGGATCAGCGCGCGGAAGGCCAGCGCGCCTGCATCGAGATCATCCGGGCTCTCACCCAGCTCGAAGGCGTTGCCGGTGTCCATGTGATGGGGCACCGCAACGAGGACGTGCTGGCCGGGATCATTGCCGAATCGGGGTTGGGGCCGGCGGCTCGGCTTCGCACCCCATGATGCAGCCCGCCGCGTCGTGCAGGGGCGCGCCGACGCACCCCCTTCAACCTAGCCCAGACCGCCGAAGTGGGTCGCTCCCGTGGATGTAGGGCTGCAGGCGTCCAGGGCCGCCAGCGCGACATCGAAAAGCTCTCCGATCTGGGCGCGTTTGCGCTCGACATCGATGATGAGCTGCCGCGGGGGATCCCCCAATGTGTTGGCGTACTCCGTCATCGCCTGCGACAGCGCCGCCTCGAGCAGCGCCAGTTCGGCCGAGGCAAGCTGCCAGACTTTCAGCTGCTCTCTGGCGAATTCGATTGTGGGGCGGGGCATGGTGTGCAGAAGGCGAGGGCCTGTTCCTTGGCAATTTTAGCGAGGCTCGGTAGTTGGCGCAAAGGGTGCCTGTTGATGAGGGGACCGTAGAGGCCAGCTGGCCTTATTCAAACCGCCGGAGTCGCTGTGACTGCCTTGCCTGCGTACCAGGCCAGCGCGGCCAGGCCAGCGAAGGGAAGTGCAATGAGGCAGGCCAGACCGACGAACGGCGCGGCCGCCATCTTGAGCATGAACTTCGCATAGCGGATGGCTTCATGCGTCCTGGGTTGCGCAAGCAGTGCCCGGGCGCCGATGAAGGCCAGCATGCCCAGCCCGACGAAGGGCAGC
>JAAOZX010000173.1 GCA_012274225.1 Comamonadaceae bacterium
CTCCTTACAGACGCGCTTGAGCAACTGGATGATCTGGGCCTGGATCGACACATCCAGCGCCGTGGTCGGCTCATCGGCCACGATCAGCTTGGGTTCGGCGGCCAGCGCCAGTGCAATCACCACGCGCTGGCGCATGCCGCCGGAGAACTGGTGCGGGTAGTGTTCGATGCGCTGCGCCGCCGCCGGAATTCCGGTGTCTTCCAGCAACGCGATGGCGCGCTGTCGCGCTTCACCGGCGTTCACCGGCAGATGGGCCTGGATGGTTTCGACCAGCTGGCGCCCGATGGTGTACAGCGGATTCAGCGAAGTGAGCGGGTCCTGGAAGATCGCACCGATCTTGCGGCCACGAATGTGGCGCATCTGATCGTTGTCCAGGTTGTCGATGCGTTGCCCCTCCAGCAGGATTTGACCGGACGCCACCCGGCCGGGCGGCTCGAGCAGGCCGATGATGGACGCACCCGTGAGCGACTTGCCGGCGCCCGATTCGCCCACCATGCCCAGGACCTCGCCGGGCGCGATTTCGAAGCTGATGTCATCGATTGCGCGCAGGGTTCCGTGCCGGCCGGGAAACTCGACGATGAGGTTGTTGACTTGAAGAAGGCTCATGGACGGGAAGGCCGGCCGCTAGCGCAGGCGCGGGTTCAGCGCATCGCGCAGCCAGTCGCCCAGCAGGTTCACGCTCAGCGCGATCAGCACCAGCATGGTTCCCGGGAACACGGTGATCCACCAGTTGCCGGAAAAGAGAAACTTGTTGCCGATCTGAATCAAGGTGCCCAGCGAAGGCGAATTGGGCGGCGCGCCCACGCCCAGGAACGACAGCGTCGCCTCGGTGATGATGGCCGTGGCGACCTGGATGGTTGCCAACACCATCACCGGCCCGAGAATGTTGGGCAGCACATGGCGGCGCATGATGCGCAACGGGGAGACGCCCGTGACGCGCGCGGCCAGGACGTATTCCTTGCTGCGCTCCACCAGTGTGGAGCCGCGGACCGTGCGCGCATACTGGACCCAGCCGGTCAGCGAGATCGCGATGATGAGCACGCCGAACGCCAGCGACTCGTCGGCGTTGGGAAAGAGTGCCCGCCCGACGCCGGCGATCAGCAGGGCGATCAGGATGGCGGGGAAGGACAACATCACGTCGCAGACCCGCATGATGAAGGCGTCGGTCTTCCCGCCGACGAATCCCGCCAGCAACCCCAGGGTCACGCCGATCAGCACCGACAGCACGACCGACGCCAGTCCGACCAACAGCGATATCCGGGCCCCGTACATCAAGACCGAGAGGATGTCGCGGCCCTGGTCGTCGGTACCCAGCAGGTACTTGGGGCTGCCGTCCTTGACCCACGACGGCGGCAGGAAGGCATCGCCAAGTTCCAGCGTCGCCAGATCGAAGGGATGGTGGGGAGCCACCCAATTGGCGAACACCGCGCAGAAGATGCAGACGAACGCGATCAGGCCGGCGGCAATAGCCACCGGTGAGGTGCGAAAGCTGTAGCCTACGTCGCTGTGCCACGCCCGGCGGAACGGTCCCCCCATCGCACCGGCCGTCACTTGACGGTGATGTACTTCCACACCATCTCGTCGCCGGGCAACTGCACCAATTCAATGTTCTTCTTGGCGCCCCAGCTGAGCGACTGCTGGTGCAGCGGGAGATGGCCGATATCGTCCTGGTGAATCTTGATGGCCTCGTGGATCATTTCGGTGCGCTTCTTGTCGTCGGTCTCGGAGCCGATCTTCTCCGTCAGCTCGTCGACCTTCGGGTTGCTGTAGGCCCCCAGGTTGAACTGGCCGCGGCCGCCTTCGCCCGGGGACGACATGATCGAGTACAGCACGTTGTGCGCGTCCACCGTGCTGGAGGTCCAGCCCAGCATGTAGAAGCTGGTGTCGCGGCGCAGGATCTTGGGGAAATAGGTACCCTTGGTCTCGACTTCCAGGTTGATCTTCACGCCGACGCGCGCCAGGTTGGCCGCGACCGCCTGGCAGATCGCGCCGTCATTGACGTAGCGGTCGTTCGGACAGTTCATCTTGACTTCGAAGCCGCTCGGGTAGCCCGCCTCCGCCAGCAACTTCCTGGATGCCTCCGGGTCGTACGGCAGCCGCTTGTTGAGATCGGGCGCGAACCCCTTGACCTGGGCCGGGAACATCTCGGCAATCGGGAAGGATGCGCCGCGCATCACGGTGCGCTTGATGCCTTCGATGTCGATGGCCTGGTAGAACGCCTGGCGAACCCGCTTGTCCTTGAAGGGATTCTTTCCCTTGACGTTCGAGAACAGCAGTTCGTCGCGCTTCTGGTCCATGCCCAGGAATATCACGCGCAGTTCCGGTCCCTGCAGGACCTTCAGGTTGGGCGCGGCCTTGATGCGGTCGATGTCCTGGACCGGCACCGGCTCCATCACGTCGACTTCGCCGGACAGCAGCGCCGCGACGCGGGTGGCATCGTTGCCGATGACGTTGAAGATGACCTCGTCCACGTTGCCGTCGACCTTGCCCCAGTAGTTGCCGTTGCGCACAAAGGTCGTGCGCACGTTGGGCTGGCGCTCGCGCACACGGTAGGGGCCGGTGCCATTGGCGCGGAAAGATGCCGCGTTCTCAATGCCCTTGCGCCGGTCCACCGGGCGCGTCGCCTGGTTGGTTTCGCACCACTTCTTGCTCATGATGAACCAGCGATAGAACACCTCGGGCAGGATCGGAAACGGCGTGGTGGTGACGATGTCGATCGAATGATCGTTGATCTTCTTGATTTCCTTGATCTGCCCGACATAAGTCTTCATGTCCGATCCATCGGCCTTGGCTCGCTCGTAGCTGAAGATGACGTCGTCGGCCGTGAAGGGCGTTCCGTCGTGGAACTGAACACCTTTGCGCAGCTCGAAATGCCACACCGTTGGAGCGGTCTGCTTCCAGCTGGTCGCCAGCGCCGGCGTGAGTTTGTAGTTGCGGTCGCGCGAGACCAATGGCTCGAACACGTTCTCCAGCACCGTAAGCTGCAGCGATTCGTTGAGCGAATGCGGGTCCATCGACAGCGCATCGCCCTGGTTGCCGATCTTCAGCGTCACAGCACCGGCGCCAAGGCTGGCAATGGCGAAGGCAGCGAATACCGCCACCGAAAGCAGGCTGGGTTTGAGTCTCATCAAGGTCTCCTCAGGGGTGTGAATATCAGGTGGAAAGGGGCATGGCCTGTTCGATCAGCCCGGCGTGCAGCGCCGACCCGAGCGGAAGGATGTCATCGTTGAAATCGTAGCGGCCGTTGTGCAGGAAGCAGCTGCCTTCGCCGCCCTGGCCGATCCGCAAGTACGCGCCCGGCTTGGTCTGCAGCATGAACGAGAAGTCCTCGGCGCCCATGCTCGGCTCCATGTCCCGGACTACATGTTCCACTCCGACCAGGCTCTCGGCCACGTCGGCGGCGAAGTTGGCCTCGGCCGGCGAGTTGATGGTGGCGGGGTAGACCCGCTCGTAATGCACGGTGGCGGTGGCCCCCAGGCCAAGCGCGATGGCACTGCACAGCTCGGCCAGGCGCCGCTCGATCAGGTCCTGCACCTCGGGCTGGAAGGTGCGTACCGTGCCCACCAGGGTCGCCTTGGCGGGAATTACGCTCATGGCCCCCATGTCGCCCGCCTGCATGGCACAAAGGCTGATCACGGCGCTGTCGATCGGCCGCACGTTGCGTGAAACGATGCTCTGGATCGCCGTGATGATGTGCGCCGCGACCAGAACCGGATCGACCGCGAGATAGGCGTGGGCGCCGTGCCCGCCGCGTCCGGTGATCTCGATCGTGATCCGGTCCGCCGCCGCCATCATGGGGCCCGAGTTGATGCCCACCGTACCGGGCTTCATCGCCGGCCAGTTGTGCATGGCATAGATGGCCTCCACCGGAAAGCGCTGGAACAGCCCTTCCTCGATCATCTGGCGGGCGCCGGCGAAGCCTTCCTCGCCGGGCTGGAACACCAGCACCGCCGTGCCGTCGAAATTGCGGGTTTCGGCGAGGTAACGCGCGGCTCCGACCAGCATCGCCGTGTGCCCGTCGTGGCCGCACCCGTGCATCATCCCGGCCTTGGTCGACCTCCAGGAGAAGTCGTTCTGCTCGACCATGGTCAGCGCATCCATGTCGGCGCGCAGCCCTACCATGCGACCGCTGGAACTGCTGCGGCCCTTGACGACCGCCGCGATCCCGGTCTTGCCGATGCCAGTGTGCAGTTCGTCGACGCCGCAGAGCTTGAGCGCTTCCTTGACGCGGCCGGACGTGTACACCTCCTCGTAGCCGAGTTCGGGATGCGCATGCAGGTCGCGCCGCAACATCGTGAGTTCGGGATGGAACTGCGCGATATGCGCAAAGGCTCGGCCGTTGGCCTTGAGTCGGGGGGAAAGCATCAATGTCCTTGAGCGTTGCCCACGCGCAGACGCGGGTCGACCGCGAAGTAGAGCAAGTCGACCACCAGGTTGATGACGACGAAGATCAATGCGATCAGGCACAGGTACGCCGCCATCACAGGGATGTCCGCGAAGGTGACGGCCTGGATGAACAGCAGTCCCATGCCAGGCCACTGGAAAACGCTTTCCGTGATGATGGAAAAAGCGATCAGCGTGCCCAGTTGAAGGCCGATGATGGTCATGACCGGAACCAGCGTGTTCTTGAGCGCATGTCCGAAGTGGATCGCCCGGTCCGGCAGGCCCCGCGCCCGGGCGAATTTGATGTAGTCGGTGCGCAGCACTTCCAGCATCTCGGCGCGAACCAGCCGCATGATCAGCGTCAGCTGGAAAATCGCGAGGGTCACGGCGGGCAGCACGATGTGATGCCAGCCGTCCGCCGTGAGCAGGCCGGTAGTCCACCAACCCAGCGGCGTGACCTCGCCGCGGCCGAAGCTCGGAAACCAGCCCAGCAGAACCGCGAACACCAGGATCAGCAGGATGCCGATCAGGAATGTGGGCAGCGAGACCCCCAGCAAGGAGAGCGTCAAGAAGACCTGGCTGGTGAAAGAGCCGCGTCGCAGCGCCGCGTAAACGCCCATGGGAATGCCGAGCACAATCGCCATCACCGCCGCGCACAACGAGAGTTCGAGCGTCGCCGGAAAACGCTCGCCGATCAGGCGTGAAACCTTGGCGCCTTGCCGCAGGCTGAGACCGAATTCGCCCTGGGCCGCATTGACCAGGAAGTGCCAGAACTGCACAAAAAAGGGCTGGTCCAGTCCCAGATCGGTGCGCAACTGCCGGATCTGCTGGGGACTGGCGTCCTGTCCGAGCAGGAAGACAACCGGGTCACCGACGTACTGGAACAGCATGAAGGCGATGAAAGCCACTGTGACCATCACGATCACAGCCTGAAGCAGGCGGCGCAAGACAAAGGCGAACATCTAGAGGGCAAGGGACAGGAGTGGCGATGCTAGCAGAGCAAGTGCCGCGCCAATACAGGGCTTTCCTTCACGCCAACGCATGGGCACAGCCCGGCAGGCGCAATCGCCCGGAGCAATAAAAAAGCCGCCCGAAGGCGGCTTTTCAAGTTTCTTCTTTTTCGGTTCCGGCCTCAGGCCGGCCGTGCTCAGAAGCTATGGCGAATGCCCAGGTCCCAGGCGTCGGACTTCGCGTTGATGCCAGGGGCACCGGCAGCGCCGGGAGCAGCGGAAGCGGCGGAGCCGTTGCTGTTCTTGAGGTTAGCATAGGTCACGTAAACGGCCGTGCGCTTGGACAGGTTGTGCACATAGCCCAGAGCCCATTTTTTCGCCGTCGGATCGGCCAAGCCACCGCCCGGTTCAATCTTGTATTCCGAATAGGCGAGGCGGATTTGCCCGGCGCCGATTGGGAACAGCGCGCCGATCAGCCCGCCCCTGCCATCGGTCGAGCCGACGCTATCCCAGCTGTATTGGCCCATCAACTGAGCGACGCCGAAGTCCCACTGGGCACCGACGTTGTTCTGCTTGATCTTGGCTTCGGTCCCGGCGGCGGGATGGTTGTTGGTCTCGCTCATGGCCACCGCGACGTTGATGGGACCATTGGCCCAACCCACGCGGAAGCCGTCGCCGGTGCCGTCATTGGAGTTGAATGCGCCGCTCGCGTTCTCGCCAAGGTAGTGCTGGTACTGGCCGTAGAAGCCGCCCAGATTACCCGGCAGGAAGTAGCCGACGCTGTTCGACGCGCGAACAGCCGTGGCGCCGGTGATGATCGAGTTCAGGGTCTGCGTGGTGCCGGCGCCATTGGTGCCGAACGGATCGAACACGGTCAGGTTCCAGAATTGCGGCGTGTAGTCGCGACCCAGACGCACTTCACCCCAGCCGCCGGCCAAGCTCACCGTCGAACGACGATTGAAGGTCAGGCCTTGGGTGCCCGGACGAACAGCACTGGCAGTCGAGGCAACGCCTTGGTTGTTGACATTGCTGGCGGCACCTGTGCCGTCATCATTGGTCAGGCCGGCTTCCAGCCAGAACGAAGCGGACATGCCGCCGCCCAGGTCTTCCGTGCCACGGAAGCCAAGACGCGAGCTGTTGTAGCCCGAATTGGTCAGGCGAGTAACGCTCGGACCATTGCTGTTGTTGACGCGCTGGATCGTCGCGTCAACGATACCGAACAGGGTGACGGACGATTGGGCAGAAGCCGTGCCGGCAGCAGCCAGAACAGCCAGAGCAATCAATGACTTTTTCATGCAAGTTTCTCCAAGGTTAAACATAGGGCTCCGGTGCGAAGGGGTCACCAAATGCAGGCACTTTTGTGCTCCCGCCGGATCCCCGGGCCAACCTCCTTTTGGGAAGTTGCCCTTATTGCACCAGAGCGGCCTTTCTTTCGCAAAGTATTTAGCCGTTCGCAAGGCCTTTCGTTGCATAGCGACAACACCTGTAAACTGCCCAGTGGAAGGCGCGCAACACTGCAC
>JAAOZX010000174.1 GCA_012274225.1 Comamonadaceae bacterium
GGTCTAATCGATCCGCGGCAAGGTCGAGAATTGGTGGAAGGGCGGCGGGCTCGGGAGGGTCCACTCGAGCGTCGTCGCGCCCTCGCCCCACGGGTTGTCGGGAGCCTTCTTTCCAGCGGCCAGGGACCAGAACAGGTTGACGAAGAACAGCGCCACGCCGGCAATGGTGATCATGTAGCCGACCGTCGAGACGTAGTTCCAATGCGCGTAGGCCGGCGTGTAGTCCGGGATCCGCCGCGGCATCGCATCGAGCCCGAGGAAGTGCATCGGAAAGAAGACGATATTCACGCCGATGAACATGATGAAGAAGTGCAGCTTGCCGAGCAGCTCGTTGTACATGCGGCCACTCATCTTCGGGAACCAGTAATAGAAGCCGCCGAAGATGGCGAAGATTGCGCCCAGGCTGAGCACGTAGTGGAAGTGCGCCACCACGTAATAGGTGTCCTGGAAGTAATTATCGACGCCGCCGTTGGCGAGCACGACGCCGGTCACGCCGCCCACGGTGAAGAGGAAGATGAAGCCGATCGCGAACAGCATCGGCGTTTCGAACGTCAGGGAGCCGCCCCACATCGTGGCGATCCAGGAGAAGATCTTCACGCCGGTCGGCACCGCGATGACCATCGTCGCGGCGGTGAAGTACATCTTTTCGTCGACGCTCATTCCGGTGGTGAACATGTGGTGCGCCCAGACGACAAAGCCGATCACGCCGATGGAAACCATTGCGTACGCCATTCCGAGATAGCCGAAGACCGGCTTGCGGCTGAAGGTCGCGACGATCTGGCTGACCATTCCGAAACCGGGGATGATCATGATGTACACCTCGGGGTGGCCGAAGAACCAGAACAGGTGCTGGTAGAGCACCACGTTGCCGCCGCCCGAAGCGTCGAAAAAGGTCGTGCCGAAGTTGCGGTCGGTGAGCAGCATCGTGATCGCGCCGGCGAGCACCGGCAGCGACAGCAGCAGCAGGAACGCCGTGACCAGCACCGACCACACGAACAAGGGCATCTTGTGCAGGGTCATGCCGGGAGCGCGCATGTTGAAGATGGTGGTGATGAAATTGATCGCTCCGAGGATCGAGGCGGCGCCGGCGAGGTGAAGCGAGAAGATCACCATGTCGACCGCGGGGCCGGACGAGCCCGACGTCGAAAGCGGTGCGTAGAGCGTCCACCCGGTCCCGGCGCCGAGGCCGGTGCCGCCCGAGACAAAGGTCGAGCCAAGGAGCAGGAGGAAGGACGGCACCAGCAGCCAGAAGCTGATGTTGTTCATCCGCGGGAACGCCATGTCGGGCGCGCCGATCATCAGCGGAACGAACCAGTTGCCGAAGCCGCCCATCATCGCCGGCATCACGGTGAAGAACACCATGATCAGGCCGTGCGCGGTGATCAGCACGTTCCAATGGTGGGTCCATTCATCGAAGTTGGCGGTGCCGGCGCCGATCGGCCACGCGCGGTTGAGCACCTGGATCCCCGGTTCCATCAATTCCCAGCGCATGATGCCCGAGATCGAGCCGCCAATCACGCCGGCGATGATGGCGAAGATCAGATAGAGCGTGCCGATGTCCTTGTGGTTCGTCGACATGAACCAGCGGGTAAAGAAGCCCGGTTTGTGATCGGCGTGATGCTCCGCGTCGCGCGCTTCATGCGGCGTCAGGTGGAGTGAGTCGGCGGTGGTGCTCATCTTGGTCTCTTCGCTACTTGTTCTGGGCGGTCGCAGGCTGCTGGATCGCGGGCGCTGCCCCGGGGGCCGGCGACGGCGGAGTCGGCTGAGCCGCGGCTGCGATGTTGGACTGGGAAACGGGCGAGCTCGCCGTGCTGTCCGGCGCAGCGGGCGCCGCGTCGGCCATATGCCCGCCCTTCGATGCGACCCAGGCGGCGAACTGCGCTGGAGGCACGACTTCGACAGCGATCGGCATGAAGGCGTGGCGCGCTCCGCACAGTTCCGAGCACTGGCCGAAGTAGACGCCGGGGCGGTCGACCTTGGCCCAGGTCTCGCGCAACTGGCCCGGGTTGGCGTCCTGCTTGATCCAGAACGCCGGGACGGCGAAGCTGTGGATGACGTCGTCCGCGGTGACGATGAATTTCACGACCTTGCCCGCGGGGATGACGATGCGCTGGTCGGCGGCGAGCAGCGGCGGCCCGTCGGCATCGGTGCGATAGCGCTGATTGGCCTGCCGCGTCGGGTCGTTCTTCTCCTTCAGCATGTAGCTGTCGAAGCTGACTCCATTGTCGGGATATTCGTAGCTCCAATACCATTGGTGGCCGGTGACTTTGACCGTCAAGTCCGCGGGCGGCGGTGAATATTGATGGCGTAGCAGCCGGATCGAGGGAATCGCGATGGCCACCAGGATAAGGACCGGGAGCAAGGTCCAGATCACCTCGATCGCGGTGTTGTGCGAATTGCGCGAGGGGGTCGCATTGGCGCGGCGGCGGTAGCGGACGATCACGTAGAGCAGCAGCACCAGAACGAAGATGCTGATGACCGCGCACAGCGGCAGCAACCAATTGTCGTGGAAACTCGATGCCTCGCGGCCAATCGGGTTGACTTGATCCTGGAGGCCCTTGCGGCCGTCGGGCTCGCCGATGCCGGGCGTCGGGATCATGTGGCCGACGCTGCCCGGAACGATGGCCGGCTGGCCGACGTCGGGCTTGCCCGGATTTTGTGCGGTCCCCGCGGGAGGAATGGCGAC
>JAAOZX010000175.1 GCA_012274225.1 Comamonadaceae bacterium
CGATGTGACGAAGTCCGCCGACGTCAAGGCTCTGGTTGCTGCTGCCATGCAGCGCCACGGCAGGCTGGACGTGATGGTCAACAACGCGGGCTGGACCCATCGCAACCGGCCGGCGCTGGAAGTGAGCGAGGAAGAATTCGACAAGGTCTACGCGGTCAACATGAAGAGCATCTACCTGGCCACCGTCCATGCGGTGCCGGCCTTCCGCGCCAACAAGGGCGGCAGCTTCATCAACATCGCGTCGACGGCCGGCATCCGACCGCGCCCGGGCCTCACCTGGTACAACGGCTCCAAGGGCGCGGTGATCATCACCAGCAAGTCACTGGCTGCGGAGTTCGGACCCGAGAACATCCGGGTGAACTGCATCAACCCGGTTTTCAATCCCGATACCGGCCTTTCGGCCGAGTTTGCCGGCGGACCGGTGGACGAAGCGCGCCGCGCCAAGTTCCTGGCGAGCATTCCGCTGGGGCGATTCTCCACGGCCCTGGACGTCGCCAATGCCGCCTTGTACCTGGCCAGCGACGAGGCTTCCTTCATCTCCGGCATCTGCATCGAGGTCGACGGCGCTCGGTGCGCTTGAGGTGCCATTCGCCCGGTAGGGGCCGGCCTCGCACCTCGTTTTCTCGATGCCCTTGCGGTTTCTGGGGGCAGGCTCGGCCGAAGCTCGGCCAACCCGGCGAAAATAGGCCATGGCTGAACGAGTGATCCCCCTGATCGACCAGCGCTTCGCGGTGCTGCCCGCGGTCGTGCCCGCGCGGGCCGTCCCGGCGACGGGCCTGCTTTCCGACGCCCTGGGGCGGCCGCTGCGGGACCTGCGCATCAGTGTGACCGACCGCTGCAACTTCCGCTGCAGCTACTGCATGCCCAAGGAAGTGTTCGACAAGGACTATCCGTACCTGCCGCACTCGGCCCTGCTCAGCTTCGAGGAAATCACCCGGGTGGCGCGGCAGTTCGTGGCGCATGGCGTGCGCAAGATCCGGCTGACCGGCGGCGAGCCGCTGTTGCGCAAGAACGTCGAGCTCCTGGTCGAGCAACTGGCCCGATTGCGCACCGTGGACGGCGCGCCGCTGGACCTGACGCTGACCACCAACGGATCGCTGCTGGCGCGCAAGGCGAAGGCCTTGAGGGACGCCGGCCTGCAGCGGGTGACCGTGAGCCTGGACGGCCTGGACGACGCGGTGTTCCGGCGCATGAACGACGTCGACTTCCCGGTCGCCGACGTGCTCGAGGGCATAGCCGCGGCACGGGCCGCGGGGCTGGGACCCGTCAAGATCAACATGGTGGTCAAGCGCGGTACCAACGAGCATGAAATCCTGCCGATGGCACGCCACTTCAAGGGCACGGACATGGTGCTGCGGTTCATCGAGTACATGGACGTCGGGGCCACCAACGGCTGGCGCATGGACGAGGTGATGCCTTCGGCCGAGGTGGTGAAGCTCATAGCCGCGCAGATGCCGCTGGTGCAGTTGGAGCCCAGCGCACCGGGCGAGACCGCCGGCCGCTGGGCCTACGCCGACGGCAGCGGCGAGATCGGCGTGATCAGCAGCGTGACCCAGGCGTTCTGCGGCGATTGCAACCGGGCGCGCCTGTCCACCGAGGGCCAGCTCTACCTGTGCCTGTTCGCCAGCCGCGGCCATGACCTGCGCAATCTCATTCGCGGCGACGCCGCGAAGGGCCTGGCGGCGGCCAGCGATGCGGACCTGGCTTCGGCGATCGCACAGATCTGGCAGGGCCGCTCGGACCGCTACTCGCAACTGCGTGCCACCCTGGCGCCCGACCAGGGGACCGGCTCGCGCCGCGTCGAGATGAGCTACATCGGCGGATGAGCGGATGGCGTCCGTGATCGATGCGTCCGACGTGACCGGTCTCATCCTGGCCGGTGGACGCGGCGCGCGCATGGGCGGCGTCGACAAGGGATTGCAGAACTTCAACGGCATGCCGCTGGCCCTGCACACCTTGCTGCGGTTGCAACCCCAGGTGGCCGACGTGATGATCAACGCCAACCGCAATCTGGGAGCCTACGAGGCCTTCGGCGTGCCGGTATGGCCCGACGTGCTGGCCGATTATGCGGGGCCGCTGGCCGGTTTCCTGACCGGGCTGGAGCGTTGCGAGACTCGCTGGCTGGTCACGGTGCCCTGCGACACCCCGCGGTTTCCGCTCGACCTCGTCGAGCGCTTGGCCAGCGCGGCGCAGGAGCAGGATGCGGAGATCGCCATGGCCACGGCTCCCGAGGAAGACGGGCAATTGCACACGCAACCGGTGTTCAGCCTGATGCGGATTGACTTGCTCGAGAGCCTGGTCCGGTTCACGCAGGGCGGCGGCCGCAAGGTCGACGCCTGGACCGCGCGGCACAAAACCGCAACCGTGCCGTTCACGGCGCCTGGCGATGATCCGCGCGCATTCTTCAATGTCAACACGCTGGCGCAGTTGCATCAGCTCGAACAGTCATGAAGAGCATCGCGGAGATTGCCGCGCAACTGCAGGGCTACGACCCGCAGGCGCTCAGCGCTGCGGCGGTGAACGACTTCCTGGCGCGCCTGGTCGAGCCAGTGCAAGAAACGGAGAACGTCGCACTCTTCGACGCGCTCGATCGGGTACTGGCGCACGACCTGGTCTCGCCCATCAGCGTGCCGCCGCACGACAACTCGGCCATGGATGGCTATGCCTTCGACGGCAGCCAGCTCAAGCCCGATGCCGAGCTCTCGCTGGCGGTGGTCGGGACGGCCCTGGCCGGCAAAGCCTGGCAAGGCAGGGTGGGCCCGGGCCAGTGCCTGAAGATCATGACCGGGGCGATCATGCCGGCAGGCCTGAACACCGTAGTGCCGCAGGAGTTGACACGGTCCGCGGCTGACGGCCGGATCGCCATTCCCCCCGGACTGCTGCGACCGGGCGACAACCGCCGGCTCAAGGGCGAGGATCTGCAGGCGGGCACGCCGGCGCTGCGACGCGGCGAGCGTCTGTCGCCGGCCGCCTGCGGGCTGGTGGCCAGCCTCGGCATCGCGACGGTTGCGGTGATGCGCCGGCTGCGCGTGGCCTACTTTTCCACCGGTGACGAGATCCTGAGCGCGGGTGATGCGCCGCGTGAAGGCGCGGTGTATGACAGCAACCGCCACACCACTTTCGGCCTGCTGCGGCGCCTGGGCTGCGAAGTCATCGACGTCGGCATCGTGCGCGATGACCCGGCGCGGCTGGAGGACGCCTTCCGCGACGCCGCCGCGCGGGCCGACGCCATCATCACCAGTGGCGGCGTGAGCGTGGGCGAGGCCGACTACACCAAGGCGATGATGAAGAAACTGGGCGACGTGGCATTCTGGAAGATCGCCATGCGCCCCGGCCGCCCCATGGCCGTCGGCCGCATCGGCCCGGCCATCCTGTTCGGGCTGCCGGGCAACCCGGTCGCGGTGATGGTGACCTTTCTGGCGTTCGTGCGCCCCGCCCTGCTGCGCATGATGGGGTGCACCGCCGATCCGCTCCCGCTGCTGAAGGCGCGCAGCCAGGAGCCCATCCGCAAGAAAGCCGGGCGCACCGAATACCAGCGCGGCCGGGTCACCACCGCGGCCGACGGATCCCTGCACGTTCGCACCACCGGCAACCAGGGCTCGGGCGTCCTCAGTTCCATGGTCCAGGCCAACGGCCTGCTCGTGCTGCATCATCAGCAGGGCAATGTCGCGGTCGGCGACGAGGTCGACGTGATGATGTTCGAGGGCGTGATCTAGATCACGCGAACCGCAGCACCGCGACCGGCGGCAGGTCGCGCGAGAGGCAGGACCAGGAACTGCCGGCATCCTCGCTCAGCCACAGCCCGCCGGTGGTCGAGCCCATCGCCAGCGTCCCGCCGTCGGCACTGGCCACCAGCGCATGCCGGTAGACAAGGTGCCATGCATCGTGCTGCGGCAGTCCCTCCCCGAGCACGCTGAATTTCTTGCCGCCGTCGCGCGTTTCGGTGACCACCATGCGGCCATCGGGGGCCATGCGCTGGGCATCCGAATGGGCCGGCACGAACCAGGCACGTTGTGGGTCCTGCGGGTGCGCGGCAACGGCAAAGCCGAAGGCGCTAGGCCGCGGTTGGGCCACCGCCTGCCACCGCATGCCGCCATCGACCGAGCGGAAGATCCCGCCATGGTGCTGGCACCACAGCACGTCGGGATCGGCCAGGCACTGGTCAATGCGATGGGGGTCCTGGATGTTCGGGTCTTCGCGCCGCTCGGGCGGCATGAAGTCGGCGACCATGCCGGCCGACGTATTGGTCCAGTTGGTGCCGCCGTCGCGGGTCTGCCATACGCCGCCGCAGGAAATGGCCACCGTGACGTGCGACGCGTCGCGCGGATCGATCAGTATTGAATGGATTCCCGCATGGTCATAGCCGCCCCCGAACCATTCGCGGCGCTCCGGCCGGTTCCACAGACTCTCGACCAGCTGCCAACTGCCGCCGCCATCCCGGGAGGTGAAGAGGCCTGCCGGCAGGCAACCCGCCCACAGCCGGCCATCCGGGGCGGACTCCAATCCCCACACCAGGTCCACGCTCCAGGGCGTGGGGTCATCCTGCCACGGGCCGCTGCCAGGCTTGGGCGGAAACGCCGGCGCGGCAACTTCCTTCCATTCGCTGCCGCCGGCCAGGCTCCTCCAGAGCTTGACGCCGAAGTGACCCAGCCGTAGCGCCGCGTAGGCGTCCCCGTCCGCGGACATCGCGAACTGGCTGACCGGCTCGCCAGGGAACAATGGCTTGGCGATGCGCCAGTGGCCGGCGTCCTGGCGCACTGAGAACAGCCCTTTGCGGGTGCCGACCCACAACATTTGCGCCATGGCTAACCTCCTGTCAATGCCTGCAGCACGATGACCTGGTCGTCGGGCTGCAAGGGAATATCCAGCTGCGCACGGCTGGCGATCATCTGGGTGTTGACGAAGACGGCCACGTGCTTGCGCACGCAGCCCTGCTCGTCAAGCACATAACCCTGCAATGCCGGCGCAGCAACGAATGCCGCCTCAAGCGCAGCGCGCAAGGTACCGGCGGTCACGCGCTGGGCGGGGCATGGGACATGGCGCGTCAGCGCCGGAGCGAACTCGACGAGCGGCATCGGCGGATTCTGGCATCCGCCCTGGGGCCGGTGTGCGGCGACCCTGCGGCCAGCACGACTTTTTTCTCGTCGACGGCGGCCTGCCGCTTCCCTACGACGGCGGCGACAGCCGGCCCAATGCCGTCTCGACGCCCAGGTTGGCCAGCGCGTCGGCCCGTTCGTTGCCGGGGTCGCCGTCGTGACCACGCACCCAGCGCCAGTCGATGGCGTGGCCGCCGGCGCGGACCAGTTCATCGAGCGCCTGCCAGAGCTCTACGTTCTTCACCGGCTGCTTGGCCGCCGTGCGCCAACCCTTGGCTTTCCAGCCCGGTAGCCACTCGGTCATGCCCTTGAGCACGTACTGGCTGTCCACGTGCAGGGTCACCGCGCACGGTCGCTTCAGGGCCTGCAATGCCTGGATCACGGCCATCAGTTCCATGCGGTTGTTCGTGGTCATGCGCTCGCCGCCGAACAATTCCTTCACGGTACTGCCGGACTGCAGCAGCACGCCCCAGCCGCCCGGCCCGGGATTGCCTTTGCAGGCGCCGTCGGTGTAGATATGAACCGGATTCATCGCTGTTCTTCCATGTGCGTTGGCCGGCGCCGGCGGTTGACCAGGGGGACGGCTTCGGTCGCGATCTTCTTGGGCGACTTCCAGATCGGGCCGATCAGCTTGATCCCGCGCACCCGCTTGACCGCCACCAGGAAATAGACCGCGCCGAATATCGGCCACCATCGCTCGCCGGCATGGTCGAGCCAGTCATAGCGGGCCAGCCACTTTTCGGTCTTCATTGCCGGCCGGTAGCAGCCGAAGGTGCCCGACTCGACCTCGAAACTCAGGAGCCGCAACCAGTCGCGCAGCCTGCGGTAGCCGATGAAATCGCCGGCTTCGGGCAGGAAGAGGTCGCCGAACCCCAGGCGGCGGAATAAACGGGCACGGCGCTGGCGCAGGCCCCAGAGGCTGGCCGGATTCAAGCCGCAGATCACCACCCGGCCCTCGGGCACCAGCACCCGCTCGACTTCGCGCAATGTCGCGTGAGGGTCGCTGTGAAAGTCCAGCGAATGCGGCAGAACCACCAGGTCGAGGCTGTTCTCCTCGAAGGGCAGGGCCGCAAAGTCGGTGATCAGCGCAGCTTTGACAGGCGATGATTCCGCGCCGGGCTCGCGCAGCGCCAGCCATTTGTGCGGCATGCGATTGGCCTGCAGCGTGTCCAGTTCCGGCAATCCGAGCTGCAGCGCGTGGTAGCCGAAGACATCGCCCAGCGCCCGGTCGAATTCAGCCCGCTCCCAGGCCAGAAGGTATCGGCCGGGCGGGGTTTCAAACCACTGCCGCATTCCTATAATCTGGTCGCTCATGAAGTTAAACCTGCTGCCGAGTTGCCAAGACTGTGACCTGTGGAGATTGCACGACGGGCCCCCGGCACCGGCTGCTGGCACGGAGGCCGCGTCGACGGCCTCTTGCAGCGTGATGAATTGCAACTGGGAGGGATTCTAGTGTCGCACCCCGGCTGCGGACCCGACGGGCGGATTCGAGGCACGCCCGCGCCAGCTCGGTGCGAATTGCGTTACACATCTCTACACATGGGCCAACCCGGGTTGCCCGTGAGCTCGAACCCATCAATAATGGGGGTTCAAGCGGAACTACCCGTTCCTGCGCATGCGCCGTTCCGGCGTGGCCAGGCCGCGCACGCCCATGTTGGCGTGACCCGCCGGGATGACGTGACGGTCCAAGCCACGCACCGGTAATCGAAGACGAGTTCAAATGAAGTCAATTTACATCGCAGCCCTTTTCATGCTGCTCTGGCTGGCCGGATGCGCCACGCCGCCGGTCGAAAAAGCCGCGGAGGCGACCGGTGCGTCCGCAGCAGCCAAGCCGGCTGAGCCCGCCGAACCGGCGGTGTTCCCGAGCGGACCGCTGGCACCCATCACCGCAGCCGAGGCCGCGTCCCGCGCGGTGGCGCAGCTGAAGCCCCCCGCCGACCTGTGGGAACGCATTCGCCGCGGCTTCGCGATGCCCAACCTGCAAGGCGACTTGGTGCGCCAGCAGGAACAGTGGTATGTCTCCCGGCCCGACTACATCCAGCGGATGACCGAGCGCTCGCGCAAGTACCTCTTCCACGTGGTCGAGGAATTGGAGCGCCGCAACATGCCGACCGAACTGGCGTTGCTGCCCTTCATCGAAAGCGCCTTCAACCCGCAAGCCGTCTCCAGCGCACGCGCGGCCGGCATGTGGCAGTTCATGCCGGCGACCGGGCAGTACTTCGAACTCAAGCAGAACGTTTTCCGCGACGACCGGCGCGACGTGCTGGCTTCCACCAAGGCGGCGCTCGACTACCTGCAAAAGCTGTACAGCATGTTCGGCGACTGGCATCTGGCGCTGGCCGCCTACAACTGGGGCGAGGGCAGCGTGGCGCGGGCGATCGCGCGCAACCAGCGGATGGGCCTGGGCACCGCGTATACAGACCTCAATATGCCGGCCGAAACCCGGTCCTACGTGCCGAAGCTGCAGGCGGTGAAAAACATAGTCGCCGACCCCGAGGCGCTGCACGCTGAGCTGCCACTGATCGAGAACCACCCCTACTTCCAGACCGTGACCGTTACCCGTGACATCGACGTGGAACTCGCGGCCCGGCTCGCCGATGTCTCGGTGGAGGACTTCAAGGCGCTGAATCCGTCGATGAAGCGACCGGTCGTGCTGGCGGCGGGAACGCCGGAGATCCTGCTGCCCTGGGACAACGCCAAGATCTTTCAACGCAATTTCGAGGCCTACACCGCCGGCCAGTACGCGAGCTGGACCGCCTGGAGCGCGCCGACCACCATGACGGTCGCCGAGGCGGCGCGTCGCGTGGGCATGAACGAGACCGACCTGCGCATGGTCAACACGATTCCGCCGCGCATGCTGATCAAGGCCGGTTCCGTCCTGATCGTTCCGCGATCGGCCAAGATGCAGGACGACGTGACCAGCCACGTGGCCGACAACGGCCAGCTGAACCTGGCGCCGGAACAGGTCACCCGCCGCACCACGATCAAGGCCGGCAAGCGCGACAGCGTGGCCAGCGTCGCCACCCGCTACCGTTTGTCCGCTGGCCAGGTTGCCGAGTGGAACCATGTGTCGGCTTCTTCGACCTTCACGTCCGGGCAGCAGGTGGTGGTATTTCTGCCGCTCAAATCGACGGCCAGGTCCAGCGGCCGCGGCAGCAAGAGCGCAACCCGGCACGCGGGCAGCTCGAAGAGGACCACCAAGGCCGCGAGCTCGACCCGGCACCCGGCCAGGAACTCGATCCACGCCAGGCAGTGACGTTCCGCGCCGGTGCGCGGCGGCCCCTCAGAGCTTCTCGGTTTCGCCTTGGCGCGGCTGCCACTTCATCAGGCTTTTTTCGATCCGGCCCACTGCGCCGTCGAGCACCAGCGCGAATGCGGTGAGGACGACGATCCCGGCAAACACGGTGTTCACGTCGAAGGTGCCCTCGGCCTGCAGGATCAGGTAGCCCACGCCCCGGGCCGAACCCAGGTATTCGCCGACCACCGCGCCGACGAAAGCCAGCCCCACCGAGGTGTGCAGGCTGGAAAACACCCAGCTGGTGGCGCTGGGCAGGTACACGGTGCGCAGCAACTGCTTCTGGTTGGCGCCCAGCATGCGGGCGTTGGCCAGCACCACCGGACTGACTTCCTTGACACCCTGGTAGACGTTGAAGAACACGATGAAGAAGACCAGCGTGACCGCCAGCGCCACCTTGCTCCAGATGCCCAGGCCCAGCCACATCGAAAAGATCGGCGCCAGGATCACGCGAGGCATCGAGTTGGCGGCCTTGATATAGGGATCGAGTATCGCGCTGGCCGTGGGCGCCAGTGCCAGCCAGAGCCCGAAGACCAGGCCCAGCACGGTGCCGATGCCGAATGCCAGCACGGTCTCCAGCAACGTAACGCCCAGGTGCACGTAGATGTCGGCCCGGCCCGGCACGCCGTCGGGAAACAGCTCGGTCGGCGCGAACGACCAGGGCATGAACCAGGACCAGATGCGTCCGGCCACCTTGATCGGTTCGCCCAGGAAGAATGCATATTGCTCGTTGCGCGACACCAGGTGCCAGCCGAACAGGAACACGACGAGCAGGCCCACCTGCCAATAGCGCAGGTTCCCGGCGGAAGGTTTGAGCGCGGCCAACATCGTCAGGCCGCCTTCTTCAATTGCTGCGCGTAGCCCTTGAGCACCTCGTCGCGCAGCACCGCCCAGATCTGCGTGTGCAACTCGACGAAGCGCGGCTGGGTCCGGACCTCGGCCACGTCGCGCGGCCGGGGCAAATCGATTTCGAACTCGCCGATGGGCCGGGTCGCGGGCCCGGCCGACAGCACCACCACGCGGTCGCTCATGGCAATGGCCTCATCGAGGTCGTGGGTGATGAACAGCACGGCCTTCTTGCGCGCGGCCCACAGGTCGAGCACTTCGTTTTCCATCAGCTGGCGCGTCTGGATGTCGAGCGCGCTGAACGGCTCGTCCATCAGGATGATGTCGGGGTCGAGCGCCAGCACCTGGGCCAGGGCCGTGCGCTTGCGCATGCCGCCCGACAGCTGATGCGGATAGCGGTCGCCGAAGCCGGACAGGCCGACCCGCTCCAGCCAGGCCTGCGCTTGCGCCCGGGCCTCGCCATCTGGCACGCCTCTGTATTGCAGCCCCACCATCACGTTGTCGATCGCGCTGCGCCAGGGCATCAACGCTTCGGTCTGGAACATGTAGCCGGCGCGGCGGTTGATGCCCTGCAGGTCCTGCCCGAACACCCTGACCTGGCCGGATGACGCCTGCATCAGCCCCGCCCCGATATTGAGCAGCGTGGACTTGCCGCAGCCCGTGGGTCCAACCACAGAGACGAACTCGCCGGCCCGGATTCGCAAGGTGCTGTCGGCGACGGCCGTGTAGCGCTGCCCCGGATTGTCCGCGGAATGAAAGGTGACGGTGATCCGGTTGAGCTCGAGCGCGAAAGCAGACATGGGCCGGAGGTTAACAAAAACAGGAAGCCGGCCACGCGGCCGGCTCTGCACCCGTGTGGCAACGCGCTTTCAGGCCTTGAATTTGTCCTTCGCGCGGCGGGCGAAGTCGTTGGTGTAGGTCTTGGCCAGGTCGATCTTTTCCGGCTTGATTTCGGGCTCGAAGCTCGCCAGCGCCCGCAGTGCCGTGCGCGGCCCTTCGTCGGGCATGATCCCGTCGAGGCCGATCGCCTCGCGAACCTTGTTGAAGGACGCCAGGTACAGCGCCCGGTCGCCCAGCAGGTAGCCCTCGGGCACGGTCTTGATGATGTCGCTGGGCCCGGCCGTCTGCAGCCACTTCAGGCCGCGCACGATCGCGTTGGCCAGGGCCTGGCAGGTATTGGGATTCTTCTGGATGAAATCGACGTGCGTGTAGAAGCAGGCCGCCGGCATGGGCCCGCCGAACACGTCGGTAGTGCCCTTGAGCGTGCGGGTGTCGCTGATGATCTTCACCTCGCCCTTCTGCTCCAGCATGGTCATCACCGGATCGGTGTTGCTCATGGCATCGATCTGGCCGGACCGCAGCGCCGCCAGGGCGCCGGCGGCCGTGCCAACACCGACATAGCTCACTTCGCTGGCCTTGATGCCGGCGCGCGAGAGCACCAGGTTGGCCACCATGTTGGTCGATGAACCCGGGGCCGACACCCCGATCTTCTTGCCGCGCAGATCGGCCAGGCCTTTGTAGTTGGGCATCGTCTTGGTCGACACGCCCAGCGCAATCTGCGGCGCTCGTCCCATCAGGACGAATTCCCTGATCATCTGATTCTTCGCCTGCATGTTGATGGTGTGCTCGTAGGCACCGCTCACCACATCGGCCGAGCCGCCCACCAGCGCCTGCAGCGCCTTGGCGCCACCCGCGAAGTCGGAAATCTCCACATCCAGGCCCTCGGCCTTGAAGTAGCCCAGCTGCTCCGAGATCGTCAGGGGAAGGTAGTAGAAAGCGGCTTTGCCGCCCACCGCGATCGCAATCTTGCTTTTCTCCAGCTTGGATTGGGCGCGCAGCGCGGGCGCGGCGATGGAAGCCACCGTCAAGGCGGCGGCCGAAGTGAACACGCGACGATTCAGGACAATCTTTTTCATTGGAATGCACCTCTCTGGCTGGCTTTAGAGGCTACCCCGGGGTGCTGCAGTGCCGCATCGGGAACATCCCCGTGCGGGTTTCCACGTAAGGTGCGCGCCGAATCGCGCGCGGACCGAGTCAACGGTAGCCGGAGAACAGGATCACGATGTTCACCAGCAGCGCCAGCGTCCAGATGGCGGAGCGGATGGTGGGCAGTCCGGCCACGTACATCGCGATGTAGACCATCCTGAGCGTGACGAACACGACGGCCAGGGTGTCCAGCCGGGTCTGCGGCGCGCCCAACTGGTGCGCGATGATCACCGCGCCAATGAACAGCGGCAGGGCTTCGAAGCTGTTGGCCTGGGCCGCGTTGGCACGGGCATGCCAGTCGGTCTGCCGCGCCAGCCAGCCGCGCGGGTCGTTGTTGTCGTAACCGCCCTGCTTGCGCGGCTTGCCGAAGCCGCTGGACTTGGCAAGGGTCGCGCAAACGAAAGGCAGCAGCGCGGCGATCAGCACGCACCAGTACGCCACCGTGAACCGTGCCAGCTGCATCGTCATGTCGTCTCCTTCATCGCCGGTCCACCATCGCGTGGGCGATGGTGCCCAGGTCGACGTATTCCAGCTCGCTGCCGGCCGGCACGCCTCGCGCCAGCCGCGTGACGTTCAGGCCGCGGGCCCTGAGCGCTTCGCCGATGACATGGGCCGTGGCCTCGCCCTCCGCGGTGAAATTGGTCGCCAGGATCACTTCCTGCACCACCCCGTCGGTGGCGCGTTCGAAGAGCTTGGCCAGGCCGATGTCCTTGGGCCCGATGCCGTCCAGCGGGCTGAGCTTGCCCATCAGCACGAAGTACAGCCCGCGGAACGCCGCCGTCCGCTCCACCGCCGCCTGGTCGGCCGGTGTCTCGACCACGCACAGCTTGCTGCGATCGCGTTGTGGGTCCAGGCAGGTAGCGCACATCTCGTTTTCGGTGAAGGTGTGGCACAAGGTGCAGTGTGTGATGCGCGTGGCCGCCTGCTGCAGTGCCTGCGCCAGCACCTGCGCGCCGGCGCGGTCGTGCTGCAGCAGATGGAAGGCCATGCGCGAAGCCGACCTGACGCCCACGCCCGGCAGCCGGCGCAGCGCCTCGATCAGGGCGTCGAGGGCGTTGGCGCTCAAAACGGCAGCTTCATCCCGCCCGGCAGGCCGGGCATGCCGGCGGTGATCTTGCCGAGCTTTTCCGACGATGTTTCCTCGGCCTTGCGCACCGCCGCGTTGAAAGCGGCCGCCACCAGGTCCTCGAGCATGTCCTTGTCTTCCGCCAGCAGGCTGGGATCGATGGTCACCCGCTTGACGTCGTGCTTGCAGGTCATCACCACCTTGACGAGGCCGGCGCCGGACTCGCCGGATACCTCCACCAGCGCCAGTTCGTCCTGGGCCTTTTTCAAGTTGTCCTGCATGGCCTGGGCCTGCTTCATGAGGCCGGCCAGCTGTCCCTTGTTGAACATGGTATTGGTCCTTTTCTCTAATCGGGTAGTGGGTTGGTCGATACCGGCTTGATGCTGCCCGGAACGATTTTCGCGCCAAAGTCTCGCATCATCGCCTGAATAAAGGGGTCGCCGTGGATGGCCTCCTCGGCCGCCCGCTGTCTTTCGGCTTGCGCGGCCGCCTGCCGGCGCGCCGGGCTGTCGGTCACGACCCCCACTTCGACGCTGAGGTTCACCGCGTGACCGGCCGCGTGCAGCGCCGCGCGCAGGCGCTCGCGGCTGGCGGACTGGTTGAGCGACTCGCGCTCGACCCGCAGCATCCAGTGATCCGGGTCGCGCGCCACCAGTTGGGATTGCAGGGCCAGCTCCCGCACCAGCGCCGCCACCGCTTCGCGGGCCACCAGGGCGGCTACCGTGGCCTGCCAGAAATCGCCTTCTTCCGTGGGTACCAGCCGGCCGGCCGGTGCGGCCGGCTCGCGAGTCGACTCGGCCTGCAAGTGCACGGGCACCCGCACCATCTCGCTGGCGGGCTGACCGTTCAGCGTGCGAGGATGCGGCCTGGGCGCGGCCGCCTGCGGGCGTTGCTCCACCACCGGAAGAACGCGACCCGGAGGTGCGCCGGCAACTGCCTCGATAGCTGCCGGGATGCGCGCTGGCTCGGCCACAGCAGTAGTGGGCATTGGGGCAGCTTGAACGCGGGTGCCGGGCGGCGCCGCGGCCGCACCGGCATCACTCAGAGTTTTTTTTTCCGCTGAGCCTGCGGCAGCCTCGGAACGCGGCGCATGGAAGGCAAGCAGCCGCAACAGCACCATGGTCAGCGCGGAGTACTCGTCGGGCGCCAGGCCGAGTTCGGAGCGTCCATGCAGGCACATGCTGTAGAGCAACTGGGTTTCGTCGGCCGGCATCCGCTGCGCCAGCCTCGCAATTTCGGCAGACTCCGGGTCACGCGGGTCCACGGCACCCGGCACGGCCTGGATCACGGCCATGCGCTGCAGGATGGCGCTCATCTCTTCCAGCGCGGACGCAGCGCTCAGGCCATGCAGCCGCAGCGATTCGGAAATCTCCACCACGGTCTTGCCGTCGCCATGCGCCAGTGCCTCGATCAGCCTGAAGACATGGGTGCGATCGACACTGCCCAGCATCTGCCGCACCGCGGCTTCCTGCAGCGTGCCGCCGCCGAACGCGATGGCCTGGTCGGTCAACGACAGCGCATCGCGCATCGAGCCGCGGGCCGCGCGCGCCAGCAGGCGCAAGGCCTGCGGATTGGCCTCCACGCCTTCGGCACGCAGTACCTGAACCAGATGCTCCTCAATGGTCTCGGGCGCCATCGGCCGCAGGTTGAATTGCAGGCAGCGCGAGAGCACTGTCACTGGCACCTTCTGCGGATCGGTGGTCGCCAGCACGAACTTGAGGTACTCCGGCGGCTCCTCGAGGGTCTTGAGCATCGCGTTGAAGGCATGCCCGGTGAGCATGTGCACCTCGTCGATCATGAAGACCTTGAAGCGCCCCTGCACCGGCTTGTAGACCGCCTGCTCCAGCAGCGATTGCACTTCGTCGACGCCGCGATTGGAAGCGGCATCCAGCTCGGTGTAATCGATGAAACGACCGCCGTCGATGTCGCGGCAGGCCTGGCAAACCCCGCAGGGCGTCGCGGTGATACCGCCGTGCCCGTCCGGCCCCTGGCAGTTCAGCGACTTCGCCAGGATGCGCGCCACGGTGGTCTTGCCCACGCCTCGGGTGCCCGTGAACAGGTAGGCATGATGCAGCCGCTGCTGCGTCAGCGCATTGCTGAGCGCCCGCACGACATGGTCCTGGCCGACCATTTCGAGAAATGTTTTCGGCCGGTACTTGCGGGCGAGCACGAGGTAGGACATGCGGGAATTCTACGGGGTGGGATATTGCAGGGGCTTCACCTCCACGGCGGCGACGGCCACTACAATAACGCTTGACGGGCCTCCCCGCATGGTGAAGCGGCCAACCGGGTCAGGTGGGGAACCAAGCAGCCCTAACTGTGGAGCCAGTGCCGGGGGTAAGGCTCGTCAACCTTCTTTGGCTCCGCCCGACGCGACGCAGACATGCGCCGCACATTGTTGATGCGTAGCCCCAGTCCCCGACGCGCTTACATGCTCTCCCCCATCCGATTGGCGGCGGCGATGCTGCTGAGTCTGCTGCTGTTGACCGTGGCGATGGCGGCCGCGGCCTCGCCGCTGTGGGTGGATCAGGGCCGCCCCACCGACGCAGCCCGCCAGGCGGTGGCAGTGCTGGCATCCGCAGCCGACGACGGGCTGCAGCCCGAGGACTACGATGCCGCCCCATTGGCGCAGGCCCTGGATCAAGCCGCGCGGGGCGCTGGGCTCGACACTATGGCAGCCACCCGGCTGGACAACGCGCTGAGCGCGGCCGTACAACGCTACCTGAGCGACTTGCATTCCGGCCGCGTGGACCCTCGTCGCATCCACGCGGACTTCTCCATGCCCGCGCCCGAGCGCATCGATCCTTCGAGTTACCTGAGCGCCGCGCTGGCAGGCCCCAGCCTGGCCGATGCGCTCCACGCGGCCGCACCCCACGTGCCGCTCTATGCGAGCCTGCGAGCGCAACTGGCCCGCTACCGCGCCCTGGCCGGTCACCCGGCCTGGGCCACGCCGCTGCCCGCGCTGCCCGGGCGCAAGCTCGAGCCCGGAACGGCCTGGGCCGGCTTGCCGCTTCTCACGCAGCGGCTGGTCGCTCTGGGCGACCTGCCGCAGGGCACGCCTGCGCCCGAGGTTTATGACGATGTGATGCAGGGGGGTGTGATGGCATTCCAGCAGCGCCACGCCCTGACGCCCGACGGGGTGCTCGGCAAGGGCACGCTGGCGCAACTGGTCGTCTCGACCGCGGACCGCGTACGCCAGATCGAACTGGCCATGGAGCGCCTGCGCTGGACGCCGCTGTTGCGCGCACCGCGCATGATCGTGGTCAACGTGCCGGAATTCGTGCTGCGTGCCTATGAATTGCACGAAGGCAAGGTATTCGTGCGGCTCACCATGAATGTCATCGTGGGCAAGGCCTTGAAGACGCAAACCCCGCTGTTCGACGAGGACATGCGTTTCATCGAGTTCAGCCCCTACTGGAACGTGCCGCCGTCCATTGCCCGCGCCGAGACTGTGCCGCGGCTTCGGCGCGATCCGGCGTATTTCGAGCAGGAAGGTTTTGAGTTCGTCAGTGGTGGCGGTGAGGTGCACACCACGCTGTCCGCGCAGGACCTCGACGCCGTGGCGCGGGGCCAGATGCGCATACGCCAGCGACCCGGACCGCAGAACGCGCTGGGCGACATCAAGTTCGTGTTTCCCAACAACAGCAACATCTATCTGCACCATACGCCGGCGACCGGGCTTTTCCAGCGCGATCGGCGCGACCTCAGCCATGGATGCATCCGCGTGGAAGAGCCCGTGGCGCTGGCGCAGTTCGTGCTGCAGAACGCCCCTGAATGGACCGAAGCGCGCATCCGCGCCGCGATGGGACAAGGCCAATCGTCGACCCTGCGCCTGGCCGAGGCGCTGCCGGTGGTGATTGCGTACAGCACCGCGATCGTCAAGAACGGCAAGGTGAATTTCTTTGCCGACATTTACGGACACGATCGCCTGCTGGATCGGGCATTGCGGGAACAGGCCCAGGCAAGGGCACAGCAGCGTAGCGCCGATCCCGTGCCTGGTGCAGAATGACGCGCAGGAAATACCCCCATCTGACACCATGACCCAGTTCCACCAACCCGGCCGCCGTGGCTTCCTGCGCCGAAGCGCCCAGCTCCTCGTGGCAGGCTCGGCAGCGCCCCTGGCGGCGGCGCCGGCGCTGGCGGCCCTGCCCGAGGCGCGCAGCCTGGCGCTGGTCCACACCCACACCGGCGAGCGGCTTTCCGTCGTCTACGCCATGGGTGAGCAATTCGTGCCACAGGCGCTGGGCCACCTCAATCATTTCCTGCGCGATCATTACAGCGGCGAAGTCGGCCTCATCGACCCGCAGCTGTTCGATTTGCTGCACGGCCTGTGGCAGGAACTGGGCGCGGGCCAGCCGTTCGAAGTCATCTCGGGTTACCGCACCGCCGCGACCAACAGCCTGTTGCGCAACACGCGGGGCGGCGGCGTGGCCAAGCACAGCCTGCACATGGAGGGCAAGGCCATTGACGTGCGGCTGCCGGGCGTGCCGTTGGTGGACCTGCGCGATGCAGCGCTCTCGCTGCGCACCGGCGGCGTGGGGTTCTACCCGCGCGAGCAGTTCGTCCACGTCGATATCGGACGCGTGCGCAGCTGGTGATTGACGCACGCTAGCGCAGCGGCGCCGTGCGCTCGATTGAGGTCACGCATGCATCGCATGGCAGTGACCGACCCCAAAATTCGGCCCAGTCCGACACACATCCCGTTACGGCGACCTATACTGAAATCAACCGTTGGAGGTTGTCATGAACGGGATCGCTGCGACAGGGATGGGCCCCTCAGGCGTTGGCGCCAGGCGTCAGCTGCGTGTCGCCGTACCGTTGCTGCTGAGCCTTATTGCGTCTAGCGTCTTCGCCTGGGAAGCGGCCCCCTCGGCGCCTCTGCGCGCATCGACCCTCACCACTGCAGATCAGCGGACGGTTCCAGCACAGCTCGAAGTTTCCGCCGCCGCCGTGCCACGCTTCGAGAACGTCGATGGGTCCACGCGAGCTTCGCGGATCGACCTCACCTGGTTGCCGCCGCGGCAACCGGGACTGGGCCTGGCCATGGGGATGACGTTGGGTATGACGAACCGGACCGCGCCGGGATTCTTTACGGGTGCGCCGTTCCTGGGCACATCGTCCAGTGTCGACCTCGGGTTCCATTGGCGCTACACCCTGGACAGCAAGTACCGCATCGACTTGACGGCTTGGCATCGCATGGCGCCGACCGATGCGATCGACCTGGTGCAAAGCCGCGAGCCCGCGTACGGCGCCCGGGTCGAGATGAGGTTGTGGTCGCTGCCCAAGCGCGGACTGATCGCCGACCGCGGCTTCCTCGGGGTGCAGCTGGACGGCGGCGCGCGCATCACGGTGCGGCGCAGCGGCGGCAAGCCGATGCTGTATTACCGCGCCAACTTCTGAGACTCCTTCAGGAAGCGCAGCACGCCGAGTCCGGCGGCACGGCCGCTGGCGAAGCAGGCGGCGAGCAGGTAGCCGCCGGTCGGCGCTTCCCAATCCAGCATTTCCCCGGCGCAAAATATCGCTGGCGCGGCGCGCAGCATGAGGTTGCCATCCAGCGCTTCCAGCCGCACACCGCCCGCGGTGCTGATGGCCTCCTCGATCGGCCTCGCGGCGGCGAGCGTCACCGGCAACGCCTTGATGGCCGCCGCCAGCCGAACCGGATCGTGCATCGCTTCGGCCGGCAGCAATTCGTGCAGCAGCGCGAGCTTGATTCCGTCCAGATGCAAGCGACTTTTCAGGTGGCTCGCCAGCGAACGCGACCCGCGCGGATGCGCCGCCTCTGCGCGCACCTGCTCGAGGAGGCGATCGGGCAGCAGGTCCAGTTCGAACGTGGCGCTGCCCCGCAAGCCGATCTCGTCACGCAACAGCGCCGACGCCGCATAGATGAGGCTGCCTTCGACGCCGGTCGCGGTGGCGACGAATTCGCCCTTGCGGCTGAATTCCTGGAACCGGATGGCCACCGACTTGAATGGCTGCCCCGCGAACCGCGTGACGAAGTACTGGCTCCATCCATTCCGCACGTCGAACCCGCAATTGGCCGGCAGCAGTTCGGCCACGTCCACGCCGCGCTCGCGCAACAGTGGCACCCAGGCACCGTCCGATCCGAGCCGCGGCCAGCTCGCGCCGCCCAGCGCCAGCACCGCGGCGCTCGGCCGCACCGTTCGTTCGCCCAGCGGACTTTCGAAGCGCAAGGCGCCGTCGCGGCCCCAGCCGATGAAGCGATGGCGCATGTGGAACTGCACCCCGTCGCCACGCAGCCGGTGCAGCCAGGCCCGCAACAACGGCGCGGCTTTCATGTCCACCGGAAACACCCGGCCTGAACTGCCGACGAAAGTGTCCGTGCCCAGACCGCGAGCCCACTCCCGCAGCGCTGACGCATCGAAGTCCCTCAGCCACGGCTCGACTTGCGCGCGGCGTCCTGCGTACCGGGAAACGAACGCGGCGAAGGCCTCCGAATGCGTGAGGTTCAGCCCGCCCTTGCCGGCCAGCAGGAGTTTCCGCCCCGCCGAAGGCATGGCGTCGAACACCTCGACCGCTTGCCCATGCCGGGACAGCACTTCGGCGGCCATCAGGCCGGCCGGCCCGGCGCCCACCACGGCGATCGGAAAAGCGCTTGTGTCAGAGTCTTTCGCTATCGCATCCATAGCGGGCATACCCGATGCGCTGACTTGGTTTCTGTCACAATTCCTCCACTGTACCGGTATCGCCCACAGCCCCAAGGAGGAAAGAACCATGGCCAGCGACCTGATCAAACACGTCTCCGACGCAACCTTCGAAGCCGACGTCCTGAAAGCCGGCAAGCCGGTCCTGGTGGACTACTGGGCCGAGTGGTGCGGGCCCTGCAAGATGATCGCCCCGATTCTGGATGAGGTGTCCGCCTCCTACCAGGACAAGCTGCAGATCGCCAAGATGAATGTCGACGAGAACCGCGACATTCCAGCCAAGTACGGCATTCGCGGCATCCCCACGCTGATGCTTTGCAAGGACGGGCAGCTCGCCGCCACCGAGGTCGGCGCCATGAGCAAGGCCCAGCTCACCGCCTTCATCGATCAGCAGCTGGCGTAACCGGACGCGAAAGGGGCGCCGCCGGCCCCCGTTCCCCCTCTTTTCTCTGTCATAATCCCCCTTGTTCGCTGATCCGCCGGTGAGGGCGGGACAGTTCGAGTTCACGGTTTGCGAGGCACCTCTTGCCTTGCAGCAAACCTCCCCCAGACCACCAACAAGAACTCCGCAAGGGGTGCACTTCCGCAGGGTTTCAACCATGCACTTAAACGAACTCAAGGCACTGCATGTGTCTGAAGTCCTCAAACAGGCCGAAGAGCTTGAGATCGAAAACACCGGCCGCATGCGCAAGCAGGAGCTGATGTTCGCCATCATCAAGAAGCGCGCACGCGCCGGCGAGCAGGTCTTCGCCGACGGCGTACTGGAAATCCTGCCAGACGGCTTCGGCTTCCTGCGCAGCCCCGACACCAGCTACACCGCCAGCACCGACGACATCTACATCTCGCCCAGCCAGGTGCGGCGTTTCAACCTGCACACCGGCGACATGGTCGAAGGGGAAGTCAGGACACCGAAGGACGGTGAGCGCTACTTCGCGCTTACCAAGCTGGACAAGGTCAATGACGGGCCGCCCGAGCAGAACAAGCACAAGGTGATGTTCGAGAACCTGACGCCGCTGTTCCCCAAGGAGCAGATGAAACTCGAGCGTGACGGCTTCAAGGGTGAGGAGAACGTCACCGGCCGCATCATCGACATCATCGCGCCGATCGGCAAGGGCCAGCGCGCCCTGCTGGTGGCGCCGCCCAAGAGCGGCAAGACCGTGATGATGCAGCACATGGCGCATGCCATCGCCGCCAACTACCCTGAGATCCACATGATGGTTCTGCTGGTGGACGAGCGGCCCGAGGAAGTGACCGAAATGCAGCGCTCGGTCAAGGGCGAGGTGATCGCCTCCACCTTTGACGAACCGGCGGCACGCCACGTGCACGTGGCCGAAATGGTGATCGAGCGCGCCAAGCGCCTGGTCGAACTGAAGAAGGACGTGGTGATCCTGCTGGACTCGATCACTCGCCTGGCCCGCGCCTACAACAATGTGGTGCCCTCGTCAGGCAAAGTGCTGACCGGCGGCGTGGACGCCAATGCCCTGCAGCGGCCAAAGCGCTTCCTGGGCGCCGCCCGGAACGTGGAAGAAGGCGGCTCGCTCACCATCATCGCGACTGCCCTGATCGACACCGGCAGCCGGATGGACGAAGTGATCTTCGAGGAGTTCAAGGGCACCGGAAACAGCGAAATCCACCTGGACCGCCGCCTGTACGAAAAGCGGGTGTTTCCGTCGATCCAGCTGAACCGCAGCGGTACCCGGCGCGAGGAGCTGCTGCTGGCCCCCGAAATTCTGCAGAAGACCCGGATCCTGCGCCAGTTCATGTACAACATGGACGAGATCGAAGCGATGGAGATGGTCTTGAAGAGCATGAAGGCAACCAAGACCAACGTCGAGTTCTTCGACATGATGCGGCGTGGCGGCTAGCCGCTGCGCTATCGCCTCTGCCGCGGATGCGGGCGCGGCACCAAATCCCCTATAATTGAGAGCTTTTCTGCGATAAGTACGCCAGACGGTTTGGCGCGGCTGCCGCAACGACCTTAAGGAAAAACCATGAAGCAAGGCATTCACCCCGCTTACCGCGACGTCCTGTTCGTCGACCTGTCCAACGGATTCAAGTTTGTGACGCGCTCCTGCGCTCAGACCAAGGAAATGGGCAAGACCGACGACGGCCGGGAGCTGCCGCTGTTCAAGCTCGACACTTCGAGCGAATCGCACCCCTTCTATACCGGCACCCAGAAGTCCGTCAACGACATGGGCGGCCGCGTCGACAAGTTCTTCAAGAAGTTCGGCAAGACGCCCGCCAAATAAGCGCTCCCTGGAGCGCGTCCGCCGCAGTGCGGGTTCCCGCAGAGACTCATTGATCGGGTTAGACCATGCGGCGGTGCAACTCCATCGCGTGAATGATGCTGGCGGGCAGTGGCCGCTTGGGTGACCAGCCCTGCCCCGTCTTTATGACAAACTCGCCGGCTTGAACCAGCCCACGCCCGCCATCATTGCCCAGGACGCAGTTCGCCGGTTGCCACGCGCGGCGCTGCTGCTGTTCTGCCTGGCCTATGTGGTGCCCGGCTTCGTCGGCCGCCAACCCTGGAAGAACGCCGACATCGCCGCCTTCGGCTATATGTACGAGCTGGCCCAGGGTGCCGCCTCCTGGTTGCATCCCACCCTGGCCGGCCAGCCGCCCGAGTTCGATGCGCTCTTGCCCTATTGGCTGGGCGCCTGGGCTATTCGGCTCGCTCCGGCGTGGATCGCCCCGGATTTCGCGGTGCGCATCCCGTTTGCGCTGCTGCTGGCGCTCACGCTGGTCGCCACCTGGTACGGCGTCTACCTGCTGGCCCGCAGTCCGCGCGCCCAGCCCGTGCCGTTCGCCTTCGGCGGCGAGGCCAATCCCAAGGACTATGCACGCGCCATGGCCGATGGCGGGCTGCTGGCGCTAATCGCCTGCCTCGGGCTGGCGCAGTTGTCGCACGAGACCACACCGGCGCTGGCCCAGGTGGCTTTCACATCGCTCAGCTTCTTCGCGATGGCGGCGCTGCCCACTCGACCGCTGCTGGCTGCGCTGACCATGTTCATCGGCCTTGCCGGGCTGGCCCTCAGCGGTGCGGCCAGCATGGCCATGCTGTTCGGCGGCGGCGCGCTGGCCATCTGCAGCTTCGATCGGGAAGGCCCCGGCGACGCGTCGCGTACCCCGCTGGCGGTGTCCGCCGGCATCCTGGTTGCGGCCCTGCTTGCCACGGCGGCGCTGTCCTGGTGGCTGGACCTTTGGCGCTGGCGCATCAGCCCCGGCGGCCTGGCGAGCGACTGGGCGTCGCTGGGGCGACTGATGCTGTGGTTCACCTGGCCGGCCTGGCCGCTGGCGCTGTGGACCCTCTGGCGCTGGCGCCGGCAACTGGCCGGCCGCCACGTGGCCTTGCCGTTGTGGTTCGTGCTGGTGTCGACCGCGACCACCTGGGTCACACCGTCTTCCGACCGCTCGTTGCTGCTGGGTCTTCCGGCAATGGCCACGCTGGCGGCCTTTGCGTTGCCCACCTTGCGGCGCAGCGTGGCGGCATTGATCGACTGGTTCACGCTGCTGTTCTTCAGCGGCTGCGCCCTGGTCATCTGGGTCATCTGGTTGTCGCTGCAGACCGGCATTCCACCCAAACCGGCGGCCAACGTGGCCCGGCTGGCACCCGGGTTTGAACCGAGTTTTTCATTCGTCGCGTTCGCGGCCGCATTGGCCGCCACGGTCGCGTGGGCGTGGCTGGTGCGCTGGCGCACCGGTCGGAATCGCGCGGTCATCTGGAAGAGCCTGGTGCTGCCGGCAGCGGGCGCCGCCCTGTGCTGGCTGCTGCTGATGACGCTCTGGCTGCCCGTGCTCGATTACGCGCGCAGCTACACGTCCGTGGCCAAGGGCGTGCTCCGCGCGATGGACAAGCCCGGTTGCATCGAAGGCTGGGGCCTGACCCGCAGCCAGATCGCCGCGCTGCGCTTTCACGGCCAGCTCGATGTGCGCCCACCCAGCAGCCCGGGCACCTGTCCCTGGCGGCTCATGCCCACGGAGTTGTCGCCCCTGATGGAACTGGCGCTGGACCGGCGCGGCTGGCGCCTGGTCACCCGGGTCCAGCGACCGGTCGACGCCAACGACAACCTGCTGCTGTACCGCAAGGCCTCGGGCGAGTGAGCGAGTTGCGCATCATTGCCCGGCATGCGGGCACCGTGCTGGTCGGCCAGCTGGCTGTAATGGCTTTCGGCGTGACCGATACCGTGGTCGCCGGCCGGTATTCCGAGCAGGCTCTGGCGGCGCTTTCAGTCGGCTCGGCCGTTTACATCACTGTCTTCGTCGCGCTGATGGGCATCCTGCAGGCCCTGCTGCCTACCTGGGCGGAATTGCATGGCAAGGCCCAGGCTGTGTCCAACCTGGCCCTGGACGACCTTTCGAGCGAAGCATTGCGCCGCCACGAGGACCTGGGACGCTCGGTGCGACAGGCGCTGTATCTGGCGCTGCTGGCCATGCTGGCCGGCAGCTGGGCCCTGCTTTTTCCGGGGGCCCTGCTGCGCTGGACCGAGGTGCCCGCCGCGCTGCAGACCGAAGTCCGCGAATACCTGGGAGTGCTGGTGCTGGCCTTGCCGCCGGCCCTGCTATTTCGCATGTACAGCACCCTCAATCAGAGCCTGGGCAAGCCGCTGCTGGTGACCTGGTTGCAGGCGCTGTCACTGCTCGTCAAGGTGCCTTTGACCATCTGGTTCGCCTTTGGCGGACTGGGGCTGGAGGCCAGGGGCGCCGTCGGTTGCGCCTGGGCCACCGTGCTGGTGAACTACCTGTTACTCGGCTGCGCCCTGTGGTTGCTGCACACCCAGCCGCTGTACCGTCCCTACGCCATCGGGCGGCGCATGGAGCGGCCCGACTGGCATGCCATCGGCCAGTACGCGCGGCTGGGCGTTCCGGCCGGACTTGCGGTGATGGTCGAAGTCACCTCGTTCACGCTGATGGCACTGTTCATCGCGCGGCAGGGCGTGCTGGCCACGGCGGCGCATCAGGTCGCAGCCAACATGGCCGCCGTCCTGTACATGGTTCCGCTGTCGATCGCGATTGCCACCAGCGCCCGCGTCCGCTACTGGCTCGGCGCCGCCAACGCCGCGCGTGCGCGCCTGGCCATTCGCACCGGATTCAAGCTGGGGCTGGCGCTGGCGCTGGTGCTGGCCGCCAGCGTCGCCCTCGGTCGCTGGCATATCGCCGGCACCTACTCGCGCAACCCCGACGTGGTCGGGGTCGCGGCCGGCCTGCTGGCCTGGCTGGCGGTCTACCACATCGGGGACGCAACCCAGGCGCTCTGCGTGTTCGTCTTGCGCTGCTACCGGGTGGCGGTCGCGCCCCTGGTCGCCTATTGCGTGCTGCTGTGGGGCGTGGGCCTGATCGGCGGCTACGTCCTGGCCTATCGCCAGGATGGGGCCTGGACGATCAGCAACAGCCCGGCGGCCTTCTGGGCTGCCGCCACCGTGGCGCTGGCCCTGCTCAGCCTCATCCTTCCAGTGATTCTGTGGCGGGCGGTGCGGGCATACCGGTCGCAGGGCTGACCACGGCGCGCAGCCGGCTCGCCGGAAACCGGATTGCGAAGGTCGAGCCCAGGCCGGGCGTACTGTCGATCGCAAGCTCAGCGCCATGGCGCTGTACGACGTGCTTGACGATGGCCAGACCCAGCCCGGTGCCACCGGTTTCGCGCGAGCGGCTGCGGTCGACGCGATAGAAGCGTTCGGTCAGCCGCGACAGATGTTCAGGTGCGATGCCCGGCCCGCTGTCGCGCACCGAAAGCTCACCGCGGCCATCGGCGAGTGCTCGCCATTGCACTTCGATCGTCCCGTGCGCCGGGGTGTAGCGCACCGCGTTGCTCACAAGGTTGGACAGCGCGCTGAGCAGTTCCCTGGATGAACCCGCGATCTCCACCGCCGGCGCCGCGCCGAAACGCAGTTGCTGGGAAGACTTGTCCACGGCTTTGGCCAGGGCCTGGCCTTCCTGGGCACACTGCGTCATCAGCTCCGCCACCGTCGTCCATTCAACGGCGCCCGGCAAGGGGCTGCCTTCCAGACGCGAGAGGGTCAGCAGGTCGCCCACAAGCGTCTGCATGCGGTGCGCCTGTTGGGCCATGAGCACCAGATAGCGCCTGCGCTCTTCCTCATCCAGCGGCAAGGTCTGCAAAGTCTCGACAAAGCCCGTGAGCACCGTCAGCGGCGTACGGATTTCGTGGGAAACATTGGCGACGAAGTCGCGGCGCATCGCCTCCGCCTGCTCCAGTACCGTGACGTCGCGCGACAGCAGCAGCTTGCGCCCTTCACCATACGGATGCAGGTGAACCGCGAGCTTGACCGGCCTGGAGGCCAGGCTGCGCGGGCCCGGGATGACGATGTCGCGTCCGAAGTTGCCGCTGTAGAAGTAGGCCGCAAAGGCTGGATCGCGCAACAGATTGGTCACCTGCTGCATCAAGTCGCGTTGCGGATCGATGCCGAACTGGTCCGCTGCCGTCTGGTTGCACCACTCGATACGGCCCTGTGCATCGAGCAACACGACGCCGTTGGGAGACGTCCGGATGGCCGACAGGAATTCCTCCAGGCGGCGCCGCGCGTCCGCGGTCTCCAGCTCACGCAGGCGCAGGGCGCGTTGGGCGCGGCTCGATGCCTCGCCCCAGAGGCCGCGGGCCGGGAGCACAGCGAAGTCGGCGCCCTGCCGAAGCCAGCGCAGCATCTGCGCGCCGCGCCAGCTGTCCAGTGCGAGCCACAGGACGCCACCCACTACCAGTCCCAGTGCCGCGGCTCTGTCCCCGGCAAGCCACCAGCCCAACAGGCCGGCGCCCAGCTGGCCAACGAGAAAGCTGACAAATCGCCAGGTCATGAATGAGCGTGACAGGTGCCGCGGCGGCGCTGGAGCGCGAGCCGTGCGGCTACGAAGCGGCTCCGACGGCAAAGGCCGGGGCTGCCAGCCGGTAGCCCGCGCCGCGCACGGTTTCAATCATGGCGCCGGCGCCGCCCAGCGCTTCGCGCAGCCGCTTGACGTGAACATCCACCGTGCGCTCCTCGATGAACACATGGTCGCCCCAGACCTTGTCGAGCAGTTGCGAACGGCTGTGCACGCGCTCGGGGTGCCTCATGAGGTAGTGCAACAGCTTGAACTCGGTCGGCCCGATCTTGAGGGCTGCACCCCGCCAGGTTACGCGATGGGTCGCCGGATCCAGCGCCAGCTCGCCGACGGTCACGCTGTCGCTGGCCTGCTCCGGCGCGCGGCGGCGCAGCACCGCCCGGATCCGCGCCAACAGTTCCTGGGTGGAAAACGGCTTGGTGATGTAGTCGTCGGCGCCGGCGTCCAGGCCCGCCACCTTGTCGGGCTCGTCGCCGCGGGCCGTCAACATGAGAATGGGGACGCCCCTGGTTCGCGCATCCCCACGCCACTTGCGCGCCAGCGCAAGGCCGCTTTGGCCGGGCAGCATCCAGTCCAGCAAAATCACATCCGGCAGTACCGCATCCAGTTCGCGCTGGGCTGCGACACCATCCTCCGCCCACACGGGCTGGAAGCCGTTATGGCGCAGGTTGACCGACACCAGCTCGGCAATGGCAGGCTCGTCTTCGACGACCAGGACCCGGGGCAGGTTCTTCATAGGGCCACTCTAGCGAACGACCGACTCGATCTGCTCCATCGAGGTGTGCCGAATGTCCGCACCCTTGACCACGTAGATGATGAATTCGGCGATGTTCTTCGCGTGGTCGCCAATGCGCTCGATCGCCTTGGCCACGAACAGCAGGTCCAGACTGGCCGAGATGGTGCGTGGGTCTTCCATCATGTAGGTGATGAGCTTGCGCACGAACCCGTCGAACTCCTGGTCGATCAGGTTGTCTTCCTTGAGAATGGAAACCGCGGCGTTGGCATCCAGCCGGGCGAAGGCATCCAGCGCTTTGCGCAACAGCCCGGACGCCAGGTCGGCCGCAATGCGCAGCTCGGACGCGGGCAGGGTGCGACCCTCGCCGCTGTCGACGATGGACTTGACCATGCGGGCAATCTTTTCCGCTTCGTCACCGGCACGCTCGAGGTTGGCCGTGGTCTTGGAGATCGCAATGAGCAGGCGCAGATCGCGGGCGGTGGGCTGACGCCGGGCGATGATGGACGACAATTCGCGGTCGATGTCGACTTCCAGCAGGTTGACTCGCGCCTCGGCCGCCATGACCTGGTCCGCGGCCTCTCCGCTGAACTGCGACAGCGCATGGACAGCGGTGCGGATCTGGGACTCCACCAAGCCACCCATCTCCATGACCCGGGTGGAAACAGCGGTGAGTTCACTGTCGAACTGGGTGGAGAGGTGTTTGTCAGCCATTGAAGAGTCCCTTCATCCAAACCTTCCCGTGATGTAGTCTTCCGTCTCTTTGCGCGCGGGTTTGAAAAAGATCTGCTCGGTCTCGCCGACCTCGACCAGGTCTCCCAGGTACATATAGGCAGTGTAGTCACTGACACGCGCAGCCTGCTGCATATTGTGGGTCACGATCACCACGGTGTAGTCGCTCTTGAGTTCGGCGATCAGTTCCTCGATCTTGCCGGTGGAGATCGGATCCAGCGCCGAACAAGGTTCATCGAGCAGCAGCACCTCGGGCTTGATCGCGATGCCGCGTGCGATGCACAGTCGCTGCTGCTGGCCGCCCGACAGGCCGGCCCCGCTTTGCGAGATCTTGTCCTTCACCTCGCCCCACAAGGCCGCCTTGCGAAGGGCCCATTCCACGCGCTCGTCCATGTCGGTGGCACTCAGGTTTTCGAACAGGCGCACCCCGAAAGCGATGTTGTCGTAGATCGACATCGGGAACGGCGTGGGCTTCTGGAACACCATGCCGATCCGCGCGCGGATCAAGGCCACGTCCTGCTTGGACGTCAGCAGGTCTTCGCCGTCCAGCACGATCTCGCCCTCGGCCCGCTGCTCCGGGTAAAGCTCGAACATGCGGTTGAAGGTGCGCAGCAAGGTCGACTTGCCGCATCCCGAGGGGCCAATGAAGGCAGTGACCTTCTTCTCCGGTATCTCCAGGTTGATTCCCTTCAGCGCATGGAACTTGCCGTAATAGAAGTTCAGGTTCCGCACCGAGATCTTCGAGTTCCGGTTTCGGGTCGTGAGGGTATCCATAGCCAGTCTTATCAGATCTTGTTGCGCGTCAGGACACGCGCCAGGATGTTCAGCCCCAGCACCGCCGCGGTGATCAGGAACACACCGGTCCAGGCCAGCTGCTGCCAGTTTTCGTAAGGGCTCATCGCGAACTTGAAGATCGTGACCGGCAGGCTGGCCATGGGCTCGGACAGGCTCGATGTCCAGAACTGGTTGCTCAGGGCCGTGAAGAGTAAGGGCGCGGTTTCGCCCGAGATGCGGGCGACCGCCAGCAGGATGCCGGTGACCACGCCCGCGCGCGCCGCGCGAAGCGTGATGCTCATGATCACCTTCCACTTGGGCGCGCCGAGCGCGTAAGCCGCTTCGCGCAATCCGGCGGGGACGAGCATGAGCATGTTCTCGGTGGTGCGGATAACGACCGGAATCACGATCAGCGCCAGCGCAACGACACCCGCCCAGCCGGAAAAGCTCTTGTACCGGGCCACGATGACGGCGTACACGAACAGGCCGAGCACGATCGAAGGGGCAGACAGCAGGACATCGTTGACGAACCGGGTGAGCGAGCCCAGCCAACCCTTGGTGTCGTACTCGGCCAGATAGATGCCGGCCAAGATCCCGATCGGGGTGCCGACAAAGGTTGCCAGCATCACCATCAGGAAAGAACCGTAGATCGCGTTGGCAAGGCCACCGGCTTCGTTGGGCGGCGGTGTCATCTGCGTTAGCGTCGCCCAGGTGAGGCCGCCAATGCCCAGGCGCACTGTGTCCCAGAGAATCCAGACCAGCCAGAACACTCCAAAAAGCATGGCCGCCAGCGACAGCGACAGCGCCACCCGGTTGACGCGCTTGCGCTGGGCGAACTTGCGCTCGCGCTCGCGGCTCCGATCGGCTGCCCTCATCAGGCTTTCGCCGGTACCGGCCAGTGCGCCCCCCTGATTGCTTCGCGCCGCCGCGACGCTGTTTGCCTCAGGGCCCTTTGCGCCTCGGGATGGCCCGGCGGAGCTCATGACTTCGCTCCTTCATTCTTCCTCAGACGCGCCAGCAGGATCTTGGACAGCGCGAGAACGACGAAGGTGATGAAGAACAGCACCAGGCCCAGGTACATCAATGCCGCCTGGTGCAGGCCACTGGCCGCTTCGGCGAATTCGTTGGCCAGCGCCGAGGTGATGCTGTTGGCGGCCTGGAACAGCGACAGCGAATCGAGCTGGTTGAAGTTTCCGATCACGAAAGTGACGGCCATGGTTTCGCCCAGCGCGCGGCCCAGTCCCAGCATGATGCCGCCGATCACGCCGGCTTTGGTAAAGGGCAGCACGACCTTGAACACCACCTCCCAGGTGGTGGAGCCCAGCGCATAAGCGGATTCCCTGAGCATCGGCGGCGTGACGTCGAACACGTCGCGCATGACGGCGGCGATGAAAGGGATGATCATGATGGCCAGGATGATCCCGGCCGAGAGAATGCCGATGCCCACCGGCGGCCCGGAAACCAGCGCGCCCAGGTACGGCACGTTGGCAAACAGCGCTTGCAGGGGCTGCTGCACATAGGTGGCCAGGATCGGGCCGAACACCAGCAGTCCCCACATGCCATAGACGATGGAGGGCACGGCCGCCAGCAACTCAATGGCCGTACCCAGCGGGCGCTTGAGCCAAGCCGGCGAGAGTTCGGTGAGGAAGAGCGCAATCCCGAAACTCACCGGCACCGCAATGATGAGCGCGATCAGCGACGTTGCGATCGTTCCGTAGATCATCACCAGGCCGCCGAACTCTCCGGCGACCGGATCCCAGACGCTGTTGGTCAGAAAACCAAGGCCGTATCTTTCGATCGCGGGCCAGGCACCCACCACCAGGGACAGCAGGATGCCCGTCAGCAGCCCAAGCGTCACCAGAGCCGCCGCCTTGGCGAGCCAGCCGAACAGCGCATCGGCCCAGGCGCCCGTGCGCGAGGGACGCGCCGCCGAGGGCGTCATCTCGCGCGCGTGGCCCTTGACAGCCAGGTCGAAACGGATCTCATGGGCCAGAAGTGTAGAGGACATTGGCCACCCCAGCGTCACGCCACGGTCCGGATTGAGAGCGCCTTACTTGTACGCGATGGGCTTGCCCGACGCGTCCTTGATCTCGCCCCAGGCTTTTTCGATCTGTGCCTTCACCACGCTCGGCATCGGCACATAGTCCAGGTCTTCGGCCGTCTTGTCACCGCTCTTGTAGGCCCACTCGAAGAACTTGAGGGCCGCCGCCCCTTCGGCCGGCTTGTCCTGGGACTTGTACATCAGGATGAAGGTGGCGCCGGTGAGCGGCCACGCGTCCTTGCCGGGCTGGTTGGTCAGAATCTGGTAGAAGCTCTTGCTCCACTCGGCGCCGGCGGCGGCGGCCTTGAACGCGGTCTCGTCGGGCGCGACGAAGTTGCCTGCCGCGTTCTGCATCTGCGCATAGGTCATCTTGCTCTGCTTGACGTAGGCGTACTCGACATACCCGATGGAATTGGGCAGGCGGTTGACGAAGGCGGCGACGCCCTCGTTGCCCTTGCCGCCGGCCCCGGCTGGCCAATTCACGGCTGTGCCCTCGCCCACCTTGGTTTTCCACTCGGCGTTCACCTTGGACAGGTAGTTGGTGAAGATGAAACTGGTACCCGATCCATCGGCGCGCCGCACCGGCGCAATGGGCCCATCGGGCAGCGCCAGCGTGGGGTTCAGCGCCTTGATCGCCGGGTCGGTCCACTTGGTGATCTTGCCCAGGTAGATGTCACCCAGCACCTGGCCGTTGAGCTTGAGCTGCCCCGAAGCGATGCCCTTGATGTTGACCACCGGAACCACACCGCCGATCACCGTGGGAAACTGCATCTGGCCCTTCTTGGCCAGATCCTCATCCTTGAGCGGCATGTCCGAGGCGCCGAAAGCCACGGTCTTGGAGTCGATCTGCTTGATGCCGGCGCCGGAGCCGACGGACTGGTAGTTGACCTTGACGCCGGTGGCCTTGTTGTAGTCCGCGGCCCACTTGGCGTACAGGGGAGCCGGGAAAGTGGCTCCTGCACCGGTGATGTCCTCGGCGGCGGCCAGCCCGGCCAGGCAAAGGCCGGCCAAGCCGACGGAGGCAAATCGCATGCTGATGTTCATTGTTGGACCTCAGGTGTTGTGAAAGGGTACGAGCCGACTTTAGGAGGGTTGTGTGACAGCGATATGACATCTCGAACCGCGTTTCACCAGCTTGCGTGGCCAGGGTCATTCAACTGACACAGGCCGGTCATCGGGCAGTCACGGCCGATCTCCACTCTCCGTATCCGTCAACCCCTACGAACCAGTCAAAGGAGCCAGCATGTATTTGTCAACCCAGCCCGAGCGCAGGCGAGGTGGCTTGACCAGCGCCGCCGTCCTGGTACTCAAGACCACTGCGGCTGCCTGGGCGCTACCCATCCAGGGGGACGGCCCCCGCGCGGCCAAGCCTTTCGGTACGCTGCCAAGCCTCTGGCCCACTGGCTCAGCCGTCGCCTGGGCGAGACGCACAACGTGGCCGGCCCCTCGACGCTGAATTCCAGCAGCGACCGGTACCGGCGCGGCCTGGCTCCGACCGGCTCGAGCTGAACGCAGGGATTGCGCAAGCCCGTCGCTTCGACCACCGCGCTGGCGCCCAGGTGCAGGCGTGTGCCCGCGGGCAAGTCCAGCAGGGCCATGCCGCTGGTGATGACGTTCTCGCCCAGGTCGCCCGGCCAGACCGCGAAGTCGCGCGCCATCAATTCGTCGAACAACTCGGCTTGCATCAGATGCACCTGGCGCAGGTTGGGCTGCGCGGGATCACGCGCCATGCGCGAGCGATGGCGAACGGTTTGGCGGGCGTGGGGTCACCATGCACGCCCAGGCCGACGACCAGTTCGATGGCGTCATCGGGGAATCTGCTGAAGTCGTGGCTGGCGCTGCGATGAACGGCCAGGACCCGGGGACCTGACTTCAATCAGGCGGCCTTCACCGCATCGACCAACCGCTCGGCGGTCGTCCGGGCCTGGGTCGCGTCCCGGGCCTCCACCATCACCCGCAACACCGGTTCGGTCCCACTGGCACGGATCAGGACCCGGCCATGGCCGTCCAGCTCGGCTTCGGCCTTCCTGGTTTCGCTCGCCAGTGCCGCGCTCTTCTTCCAGTCCTGGCCGGCTTTCAACCGGACGTTGATCAGGGTCTGCGGGAACAGCCTCACCCCTTCCAGCAATTGGGCCAGGCTGCGCCCACTGCGCACGGTCGCCATGAGCACCTGCAACGCGCTGATCAGTCCGTCGCCGGTTGTGTGCTGGTCCAGCGCCAACAGATGGCCCGACCCTTCGCCGCCCAGAATCCAGTGGCGCTTTTCGAGCTCTTCCAGTACATACCGGTCGCCAACCTGCACGCGCACGAACTCGATGCCCCGGGAGCGGAGCGCGACCTCCACCGCCATATTGGTCATCAACGTGCCCACCACGCCGGGCACCGCCTGGCCCCGGTCCAGTCGATCGGAGGCCATCAGGTAGAGCAATTCGTCGCCGTTGTAAAGGCGGCCCTGCGCGTCCACCACCTGCACCCGGTCCGCATCGCCGTCCAGCGCAATTCCGTAATCGGCCTGGTGCGCCTTCACGGCCGCCACCAGCGCCTCCGGATGAGTGGCCCCCACATGGTCGTTGATGTTCAGTCCATCGGGCGAGCAGCCGACGCAGATCACCTCGGCGCCCAGTTCGTGGAAAACCTTGGGGGCGATGTGATAGGCCGCTCCATGCGCCGCGTCAACGACGATGGTCAGGCCGCGCAAGGTCAGCTCGTGGGCAAAGGTGCTCTTGCAGAATTCGATGTAGCGTCCCGCGGCATCGTCCAGGCGCCGCGCTTTGCCCAGCCCCGCCGAATCGGCCCAGCTTGGCGGCTCCTGCAGCGCGGCTTCCACCGCCCGCTCCCACTCGTCGGGCAGCTTGGTGCCCTGGGCGCTGAAGAACTTGATGCCGTTGTCCGGATAGGGGTTGTGGCTCGCGCTGATGACCACGCCCAGGCTGGCTCGCTGGGCGCGGGTCAGGTAGGCCACGCCGGGTGTGGGCAAGGGCCCCAGCAGCACGACGTCGACTCCGGCCGAATTGAATCCCGACTCGAGCGCGCTTTCCAGCATGTAGCCCGAGATACGGGTGTCCTTGCCGATCAGCACCGTCGGCCGCGGCTCGGTCTTCTTGAGCACCCGGCCCACGGCATGCGCCAGCCGCAGGACGAAGTCGGGCGTGATCGGGGGCTGGCCCACCGTGCCACGGATGCCGTCAGTGCCGAAATAGGTTCTGCTCATGAGTCTTGGTCTATGCCCGGTTTGTTTACTGCCGCCAACATGGCCTCGCGCACCTTCAGCGCCGCCACGGTCTCCCTGACGTCGTGCACGCGCACGACATGGGCGCCCCGCTCGACCGCGAGCAAAGCCGCTGCGACGCTCGCCGGCAGCCGCTCATCGATGCCCAGCCCGGTCACTTTGCCCAGCGAGGACTTGCGTGACCAGCCCACCAGCAGAGCATAGCCGCTCGCCAGCAATTCGCGCTGGCGCGCCAGCAGGGCAAAGTTCTGCGCCACGGTCTTGCCGAAGCCGATGCCGGGGTCCCACGCAATGCGCTCGGTCGCCACGCCAAGATCGCGCAGCGCGCCGGACGCACCCTGAAGGAATTGCACCACCTGCGGCACCGCGTCCCCCTGCATCGGGGAGCGCTGCATCGATTGCGGCTCGCCATGCATGTGCATCAGGCAGATGCCGCAACGCGGGTGGGCGGCAACTGCCTGGCGCGCCTCGCCTTGGCGCATCCCGGTGATGTCGTTGACGATGTCGACGCCCAGGTCCAGTGCCTGGCGCATGACCTCGGGCTTGTAGCTGTCCACTGAAACCGGGACGCC